>JBKXCY010000181.1:0-3342 GCA_046994005.1 Streptococcus sp. | reverse complement strand
GCTATCAAACGCGCTCGCGTAATGGCTTTGATGCCTTTCGTAAACGAAGATTAAAGAAAAGACCCGGGTGGGTCTTTTTTTCAGGTCCAGTGGACCTCTTTTTCAGACCCATTGGATCTTTTTTTGCGAGCATAGAAATGTGATAGTGTGTTAGGTCCGTGTGAAGCTCTTTGAACTTTCCCAAGCTCTGATTATGCTATAATGAGGGGAGAAAGGTATCAAGGAGGGAACTATGAAGGAAGGTGTAATCATCAGGAGGATGATAAAGGCAGATATTGAGCACATCTCTCAAGCTTTTATCCACCAAGGGTGGCCGGGTAGAGAGGATATCTTGACTAGCTATTTTCAGGAGCAGGAGAATAGAGAGAGGGACGTATTAGTAGCTGAGTCGGATGGATTTGTGGCAGGCTATATCACTATATTGCCTGCTGCCAAGCACGGCCCTTTCGTGGGAGTCTATCCTGAACTATCTGATTTTAATGTTTTTGAACCATTTAGAAATCGAGGGATTGGGAATCAACTCTTAGAGGAGGCAGAAAAAAGAGTCTGGCTACTATCAGAGATTGTTACTTTAGGGGTTGGTTTACACTCGGGTTATGGTCCAGCTCAAAGACTGTATGTCAAACAGGGCTATATCCCAGATGGATCTGGGGTTTGGTTTAGGGATCACCCCTTGGCCCCTTACAGTTCTTGTGAAAACAATGATGACTTAGTCCTCTATTTTTCAAAAAGATTGAACAGGGAAATACAGTAAAACAAAAACGGATGAAAACTTCATCCGTTTCTTTTTAGCGTCGAGTTGCTGGTGCTGTGCTCGAACTTTTAATATTAAAGCGTTTCTTGAGGTAGAAGCGAAGGACAAGTGCTAAAGCTCCTAAAACGATGGCAAGGACATCTGGAATAGTTGGGTTGAGAACCTGTGGGAGTAAGGAAGTAAAGGACAAGACAATGACCCAAAGGAACATGACTCCAACAAGAATCGGCATAGATTTCCAAAGAGAAGGACGCTCGCTACGATCTTTGGTACCATCCATATACTGATAGAAGAAGTAGTACATGAGGTATAAGAGCAGAGCCCCTGTCAAACTTCCAAGGATTAAGGTGATCAAACCATAGCCAGTACGACGAGGTGCAACCAAGTTCATAAAGGCGCTAATCGCAGCAAAGACACCAAAGATAAAGAGGAAGGAATCCAAAATCATAAGAGAGGGAGCATCGTTTAATTTCGGATGCTCTTTTTCATAGCGCTCTTTCTCGCTGAAAGAGTTCGCCCATACAGTTGGAGCTCCAAAAAGGGTCCGTGCCGGAATTCCTTTTCCTTGGTTTTCATGGATAGCTGGAAGAATTTCTTGGATGAGGCTTTCTGCTTCTTCCTCTGTCTTTCCGTTTTCAAGCAATTGGTGTTTGGCGATCCGGATAAATTCTTGATTTTTCTTACTAAGTTGATGAAGGTCGGTGTGAGACATAGTTACTCCTTTGATGTACAAGTTTGGTTAGAACCATTTTTTATGGATGAGGTAGACGACGAGAGACCCGGTCAGGGCAAAGGCGATGAAAATAATCAGCCAGAAGGCATGGGGTTCGCCATTGAGCGGAAGCTCATTGTCCTTGAAGTTCATCCCGTAGGCCGAGAAAATCATGGTCGGAATGGACATGACAATGGTGACGAGGGCCAGGGTCTTCATGATGTTGTTCTGGTTGTTGGAGATGATCGATGCGAAGGTATCGGTCATGGAGTGCAGGATATTTCCATAAATATCTGCCATCTCGATGGCCTGCTGGGTTTCGATCAAGGTATCTTCCAACAGATCCTCGTCTTCTAGGTATTTCTTGATGTTACTGGTGGCACTGGTCAATTTCTTGATCACGCGCTCATTGGTTTTCAGAGAGGCCTTAAAGTAGACGATGGTTTTTTCCAACTCCATCAACTCAATCAGCTCTTCATTACGCGTTGATTTGTGCAATTGACTTTCAATCTGCTCGCTTTTGCGATCCAAGGTACGAAGCGCTGACAAGTAGAGTTCAGCGTTGCGATAGAGGATCTGAAAGATAAAGCGTGACCGCATAAAGGTATAGAAATTCCGCAAGCGTCGGTTGATAAAGATATCGAGAAGTGGCAATTTCTCCAAGCAAGTCGTGATAATAGCCTCTTCTGTCAGGATAATCCCCAGCGGAATGGTCACGTAGTAGGTCTGATTGTTCCGCTCTTCCTTAATGGGGACGTCTACGATAATCAAGGTATACTCATCTTCGATGGTCATACGGGACATTTCTTCCGCATCGAGTGGTGCCCGTAAGTCTGCAATATCGATATTAAAAGCAGAGGCGATTTCCATCGATTCACTTTGAGAAGGGTTAACAAGGTTGATCCAGCTACCAGGTTCCAGCGTCTCTATTTCTTTAAATTCAGTCGTTGTCGATAAAAAGACCTGTTTCATGGTGCCTCCCCTTGTTTTTTTACACCTTAACATTATATCAGAAAAAGGACGGTTTTGGATAAAAGAATACTAAAAAATTTGTTATAATGGAGGTTAACAAAAAGGTGATTAGAGTAAGAACATGCAAGATAAAATTGTCATTCATGGGGCACGCGCCCATAATTTAAAAAATATAGACGTGGAAATTCCACGGGACAAATTAGTCGTGGTGACAGGTTTGTCTGGATCTGGGAAGTCCAGTCTGGCCTTTGATACCCTCTATGCAGAAGGCCAGCGCCGCTACGTGGAGAGCTTATCGGCCTACGCCCGGCAATTCTTGGGAAATATGGAAAAGCCAGATGTGGACTCCATTGACGGCTTGAGTCCAGCCATTTCCATCGACCAAAAAACGACCAGTAAAAACCCCCGTTCTACAGTGGGGACGGCGACAGAGATCAATGACTACCTGCGCCTGCTCTATGCGCGTGTAGGGACGCCTTATTGTATCAATGGACATGGCGCTATTACCGCTTCTTCGGTTGAGCAAATTGTCGATCAAGTTTTGGAATTACCAGAGCGCCAACGCCTGCAAATTCTAGCTCCTATTATTCGCAAGAAAAAAGGCCAGCACAAGAATATCATTGAAAAGGTGCAAAAAGACGGCTATGTCCGGGTGCGGGTCGATGGTGAGATCTATGATGTGACAGAGGTTCCAGAACTATCTAAAAGCAAGCAGCACACGATTGAAGTGGTTGTGGACCGAATCGTGATCAAAGAGGGCATTCGCTCGCGGCTCTTTGATTCGATTGAAGCAGCTCTTCGGATTGCGGATGGTTATGTGGTGATTGATACCATGGACGGCAAGGAGCTACTCTTTTCTGAGCATTATGCTTGCCCAGTCTGTGGCTTTACCGTTCCTGAATTA
>JBKXCY010000180.1:0-3379 GCA_046994005.1 Streptococcus sp. | reverse complement strand
GACCAGTTGGATCGGTTGAGAGTAGATGAATCTATTTCAGGCTCGTGAATCAATGTCCCCTGGACATAAACTCGCTTTTCCATTTTAGGCTCGTGAAAAAAATGTCCACTGGACATTTTTTTTAATTAAAAGCATTCTAAATAGTGATTTATTTTGAAACATGCTATAATAAGGGTAACGAATCGATTAAATCATATTGGAAAGGGGGGATCATAGTGAACGCATTGCATCGTCATGAAGAAGAGCGCGTGGAAGAAGTTTTGCAAAGTTTGCGTGCCAAGGGCATTCGGATAACCGATACTCGCAGAGCAGTTCTTTCCTATTTAGTGGCGAGTCATGAACATCCAAGTGCTGAGAAGATCTATCGCGATTTATTGCCTCAGTTTCCAAGCATGAGTCTAGCAACTGTCTACAACAATATCAAGGTTTTTATTGATGAGGGGGTTGTCTCTGAGATCAAGGTTCGCAATGATACCACGACCTATTTTGATTTCATGGGGCATGACCATTTGAATGTGGTGTGTGAAAAATGTGGCCGTATCGCAGATGTGGACATTGAAGTCCCAGATCTTCGCGAAGAAGCAGCCAGTCAAAGTGGTTACCAGATCACCAAGACTCAGATGACCGTCTATGGCATTTGCCCCGACTGTCAGAAAAATTAATGTGAGAGAAACCAGAGCCCTAGGGCTCTTTTTTATATGTTGTAACGACACTAGAATAGCAAAAGAAAAATAGGGAAAATCATGATATAATATACTTTTGGAATCAAATAATAGGAGAACGAGATGAAAAAGCTGGAAAACTTTTCGTGGAAGATGTGGCATATTCTTTCCCTAGTTGCTGTGACCGTTCTAATGGTTGGCGGTATTTGGAGCTTCTTTTACCTAAAAGAAGCGGTACATGTTGTGAGTGATAGAGATTATGATTATGTTGGTAGAGGACAACGGTTATTGGAAAATCGAATCATTAGTGAAGAGGCCACCGGAATTCCAATATTGGCTTATAGTTTTAAGAAAGAAGATAGAAAAAACAACCCAGATATTTATGCTGTCGGATCCCAATATATAGCCCTTCAAGATTCTAAACTAATCAGTAATGAAGATAAGAAAAAAGATGTAAATGAATATTTTAGAATTCGGTATTATGAATTGGGCCAAGAGAAAGGAGAAGGTCATACCATTGATGTTTTAAAACTCGTTCAAAAAATGGGTTACGACTCGATTGAAGGAAACATGCGAAGTAGCATGTTTACAGATGGAAAAGATGAGTACGTAGCTTTCAATGTTACAAAATATAATCTCCTATTCGTGAATCTGAACAAGGGAGAAATAGCAAAGACAGATCCAAAAATGATTGTTGATTATGGTTACAGTGGATTTTATCAAATATTGCCTGCACCTAAATTTGAGACAAAAAAATACAGTCTTGATAGAAATAAAATAGATGTAGGAGGATGTTGGATAAATTATGAATATGATGATGAAGACGAAAAAGTAGAAACTTCCTCAAGTTCTACGGAGAGATTAGATCGCAATGGTGTGAAGGTGAAGGATAGTAAACTCTTAACCCAACTAAAAAAATATCGCCGTCTCCTGATTCTAAAAAATAACCTCACTATGGAGGAGGAAAAAACTATCATCAAGAGTTTGTTTCCTGATGCAGATCATTTTAGTTGGTCTATTAGTGCTCCTTATACAAAGAGTGGGCAGAAAGAAATCGTTCGGAATGCTGAAGAATTTAAAAAGGTTATAAAGGAGGAAAGAGTTGAAGAAGAGTTGGAACGTGAATTTGAAGAAACATTTCAAGAAGGGCCAGACGACGATTAGTGATCGGTCAAAAGCCTTTCTAGTGGTTGTTTGCTTCCTACTATTTCTAGGATTCTATTTTTATAGAAATTTGGAATCTAACCTAAAAGGTTTCTATGATAGTAGAAATTTCCGGGGAGATATACAGATTACAGGTTTCTCTTGGACTCGGCCCAATGCCGGTCCAGATGTAAATTTTATCTATTCTGAAACGGTTGAAGGGAAAAAGATTTCCATTCCCTTGAAAAAATCAGTCAGATTTAAACACTTGGTGATGCCGTATTCTAATAAGATTGATTTAGCTGAAAACCTAGGAATAGAAAATACCTATGATGATTTTGATAGAGCCTATTTGCCTATTATAGAGAAGGGATTTGAATTCAGTACTGAGCGAATCGAGCTTGAAGCAGAATTAGATAAAAAAATTAACGAGTATAGTGCTTTTAGCGGCTCTTGGATTGAAATAAGCTTATCCCCCGTTAAGAAACGAGGTAACAATTATTTCAGTTTGATGGAGCAATATGAGAATGGCATTCCTAATTCTAAGTTAAAAATTCTAGGGGGATGGTATGATGTCTCGTATAGTAGTTTTATCGAATCAGGAGACATCTATGTTAAAATTATCTCTCCTGAAAATATAAGTCGATTTAAAGAATCAGGGAATGATTTTAAATCAGTTTTGAAGGATTACTTGGCAATTAAGTCTCTACCAGATGGGTGGTATGGCCTGTTCGATGATGGGAAACAAGTATCTGAGACTGTTGAAATTCGGAATGGAAAGGTTAGGGGGTGAAAGTAGGCATGGTAAAAGGAAAAATAAAATTTAATCATCAGTTATTGCATCAGCTTGGCTTATTTACGGCCTATGTTTTAACCCTATTGATGTCACCGTTTTATACATATCAAAAAATAGGGGAAAATGATTCGACACAGTTTACGATTTTCCTAGGTGAACATTCTCTCTACAATGCCAAAGAGTTTGAAGGCCTTCTTAATTCCTATTTCACCATTTCACTAGTGATTCTTTTCGTATTACCAGTACTTGCTATTTTTGTAAAATATCTCCTAAATAAAATAGGCTATCCTTTGTTAGCTCACCTTCAATCACTGTTAATTTTTGTAGCCTGTAGCATTATCTTAATCTTCACCATGTTTTCTATGACTGTTCAAATAGACCTCCTTCGGTTGGAATGGGGATTTTATTTATGTCAAGCCATCTATTGGATTTTTATCCTCAGAGAGTGGTGGAATGTCAGCGGGATTGTTTATAGACGAAATCATCCTTCAGATGATGAAAGAGCAGAAGAGAAGGAGCAATCGGCAGAATAAACCTATTTCAACGTAAGAAGTAACATTCCCCAATTTCAAACCAGAGCCGTCAGGCTCTTTTTTGTGAGAAATTGCACTTTTCTATGGTCGCCACTAGATTTTTTACTGAAAATCTAGTAGAATAAAATAGATAAACGGGGGAAACCTCGGAGAATAAAAAGGAGATCCATCTAATGGTAAAATTGGTTTTTGCTCGCCACGGTGAGTCTGAATGGAACAAAGCTAACCTTTTCACAGGTTGGGCT
>JBKXCY010000179.1:0-3406 GCA_046994005.1 Streptococcus sp. | reverse complement strand
GTATAATAGAAGAGATTGAACTGGAAAGGAATGGAGAACATGGCAACTATACAATGGTTTCCTGGACACATGTCCAAAGCTAGAAGACAAGTACAAGAAAATTTAAAATTTGTGGATTTTGTGACGGTTCTGGTAGATGCTCGTTTGCCCCTATCAAGCCAAAATCCTATGTTAACCAAAATTGTTGGTGATAAGCCTAAATTAATGATTTTGAACAAGGTAGACTTGGCAGATCCTGTGGCAACAAAAGAATGGCAGGACTATTTTGAGTCTCAAGGCATCAAAACCTTGGCTATCAACTCCAAAGAGCAATCTACGGTTAAGAAGGTAACAGATGCTGCTAAGTCTTTGATGGCCGATAAAATTGCTCGTCAGAAGGAACGAGGGATTCAGATTGAAACCCTTCGGACCATGATTATCGGGATTCCTAATGCCGGGAAATCAACTCTGATGAACCGCTTAGCGGGGAAAAAGATTGCTGTTGTTGGAAATAAACCAGGGGTGACCAAGGGGCAACAATGGTTGAAAACCAATAAAGACCTTGAAATCTTGGATACCCCAGGGATTCTCTGGCCAAAGTTTGAAGATGAAGAAGTGGCTTTAAAGCTCGCCTTAACAGGAGCGATAAAGGATCAGTTGCTTCCAATGGATGAAGTGACCATCTTTGGCCTTAACTATTTTAAAGAGCATTATCCAGCTGTTTTGCAGGAACGTTTTAAACAAATGGATCTGGAACAAGAAGCTCCTGAAATCATTATGGAAATGACCCAGAAATTAGGATTTCGTGAAGATTACGACCGTTTTTACCAACTCTTTGTTAAAGACGTCCGCGATGGAAAATTGGGACGCTATACGCTGGATCGTGTAGGGGAAATTGATGGCAACCATTAAGGAAATTAAAGAACAATTGGCAAGCATTCAGCGGTTAGACGATCCTTTATTGACTGAATTGGAACAGGATAGCCGATCTGGTGTGATCCAAGCGATCGCAAAGCGAAAAAAAGAAATCCAAAAACGTTTAGATGAAGATGAACGTTTGGAAGGAATGCTGGCCTATGAAAAAGAACTTTATACTCAAGGGATTCAGCTTATTGCAGGAGTGGATGAAGTGGGACGTGGCCCATTAGCGGGTCCAGTTGTTGCAGCTTCCGTGATCTTGCCGAAAGCTTGTAAGATTCCTGGACTCAACGATAGTAAAAAGATTCCAAAATCCAAACACAAGGAAATCTATGAGGCTGTGCTCCAAAACGCCATTGCGATCGGAATCGGCGTCAAGGACAATCACGTGATTGATCAGGTTAATATCTATGAAGCTACGAAGCTAGCCATGATGGAGGCCATTGGTCAGCTAGAGCCTCAACCCCAGCATCTTTTGATTGATGCCATGAGGTTGGATCTTCCTATTCCCCAAACTAGTATCATCAAAGGGGATGCTAACTCCTTATCCATTGCTGCAGCATCCATCGTAGCCAAGGTGACTCGGGATCAGATGATGGAAGAGTTTGATTGCGAATATCCGGGTTATGATTTTACGCAGAACGCTGGCTATGGGACGGCTAACCATCTGGCTGGCCTTCACAAGCTGGGAGTGACTCCTATCCATCGGCGTTCATTTGAACCCGTCAAATCAATGTGTGAGGATTAGGTTATGCTATTTACCATCGATATCGGAGGGACCTTTATAAAGTACGGTCTGATGGATGCAGACTATCAATTGATCCGTACAGACAAGATCCCAACACCATCTACGATTGAGGAGTTTTGGCAAGGATTAGAAGAAATCGTTACACCTGTAAGGGAAGAAATCGAGGGAATCGCCATTTCGTGCCCCGGTGAGATCCAAAAGAGCCTTGGCTTTGTCTTTCGAGGTGGTCTCATTCCATATTTACGAGGCATTCCTCTAGCAAGTAGACTCGAACAAACATTTCAAGTACCCGTCACTGTTCTCAATGATGGAGAAGCCGCTGGTCTAGCGGAAGCAAGGCTTGGTAATCTAAAAGATTGTCCATGTGGTGCGACCTTGGTCTTGGGGACAGGAGTCGGCCTCGCTCTTATTTCGAATGGTGACCTATTGAGAGGATGGCAACTGACAGAATACATTCGGTCTATTGATAAGGCAGAAAGAACACCAGAAAATCTCCGCTTTCATCGTGAACTCTTTTTGCAAGGCATTTCCAATCTTTTGGAAAACACCGGTTCAGCTGTTCAATTCGTTGAGAAGGCTAGTCACATCTTGAACTTAGAAAAGGCAGATGGTATAGCTGTTTTCAAAGCTCTTGATCAAGGAGGCCATGAGGAGCTGACATCCTTGTTTCAGGAATATTGTCATGATATTGCTATTCTGATTTTTAATCTTCAATCTTTGCTCTTGCTTGAGAAGGTGACGATTGGAGGGGGCATTAGTAGTCAACCACTATTGATCGATGAGATCAGTCGACAATACCATGAGCTACTCTCTCAAAAAGGGCATAAACAATTTGAGGCCTTGCCCATCCAAGCTGCTCGCTTCCACAATGAAAGCAACTTGATTGGTGCCGCATCTTACTTTTATTCTTCGACATATCAAAAAAAGTTCTAGAAATAGAGCTTTTTTTCCATTCTTTTTCGAATAAATAAGTGAGAGGAAGTAGAAGGTGACCATGGAGAAATTTGAAATCTTTAAATTAAAAGAAGCTGGTTTATCAAATGAGCAAGTCTTGAGAGTTTTGGACTACTGTAGGAAAGACCAAGCCTTACCAAGCTTAGAAGAGATAGCAAGGATCGCTCGCTGTCGCAGTATTATTCATTTTGTAGACAAATACCGGCAGCTGGATGAAGAGCATTTACACAAGGAGTTTGAACGGTTCCCATCTCTATCCATTTTTGATCCTGAATACCCTGAGGAATTGCTACAGATCTACAATCCTCCTGTACTCCTTTTTTACCAAGGGGATTTGCAACTGTTAAGCAAACCGAAGATTGCAGTTGTTGGAGCTCGCGAGACCACGCGAGAAGGGGTTCGTTCTGTAGAGAAGATAATTAAGGAACTTGGAAATGAACTGGTCATTGTTAGTGGACTTGCTAAGGGGATTGATGCGACAGCTCATTATGCCAGTATCCGCAATGGTGGCAAGACCATCGGAGTGATTGGAACAGGACTGGATGTCTCTTATCCTAAGAGCAATCAAAGACTGCAGGCACATATGGGGGAACACCATCTGATCTTGAGTGAGTATGGACCAGGGCAGGCCCCTCTTAAGTTTCATTTTCCTGAGAGAAATCGCATCATTGCAGGTCTCTGTCAGGCAGTGATTGTAGCAGAGGCTCGACTCCGTTCAGGGAGTTTGATTACTTGTGAGCGTGCTATGGAAGAAGGCCGAGACGTTTTTGCTATTCCAGGAAATATTTTAGATGGTAAATCTGCAGG
>JBKXCY010000178.1:0-3421 GCA_046994005.1 Streptococcus sp. | reverse complement strand
GGACGTAGCCGATCAAGCTTCGAAGATCTTCTAAACGATAATGTTTGATGGAGATTCCATTTAGCAAGATATCTCCCTGCTCCAAGTCATGCTCTCTAAGCAAGAGACGCAACAAGGTGGTCTTTCCAGATCCAGTTGGACCCACAATTCCAAGGGTTTGCCCTTTTTCTAAATAAAAGGCAACCTTTTCAAGGACAGGCTCTTTCTCATAGGCGAATTCTTTAATGTTATATTCCAGATCTCCGTTTTGAATGACTGTGACTGGTTGACTTGGATCTTGAATATCAGGTGTTTCTGCTAAAAGTGTCTCAATCCGATCATAGGAGACGCTAGCACGCTGACTAATATTAAACAAGAAGCCCATGGCTTGAAGGGGCCAGACAAGCATATTGAGATAGGTAATAAAGGTTACGATTTGTCCAACCGTCAGGCTCCCTTCCTGAACAAATAGCCCCCCGAAGTAGAGTGTCAAGACATAGGAGAGACCGACAAAAAGAAGAGTGGTCGGATCAAACAAAGCATTGTAACCGGCGGAAGTCATATTTTTTGAAAAGACCATTTGATTGGTTTTTTCAAAAGCCTGAATCTCATCTGCCTGAAAGCCAAAGGATTTGGTCACCTTGACTCCTGATACTGATTCCTGAACAAAGTTGTTCAGTTCTGAGAAGCCTTCTTGGGCCTCTTTGAAGGCTTTGTGGTTTTTGCGTCCAATGGCGGAAGTCACTACTACCATAACCGGTAGGGGCAAAATAGCCAAGAGGGTTAAGCGCCAATCAATCATGAAAAACATGCTGACTAGAGTCACCAAGGCCGTCACGGAAGCATCCACTGCAGACATAACGCCGCCACCAGCAAACATGGTTACCGCATTGATATCATTAGTAGCATGGGCCATGAGATTCCCTGTCCGATAACGCTGATAAAAAGACGGAGACATGAGCGTAAATTGCTTAAACAAACGGTAACGCAAGATCCGAGCCAACTTATTAGCCGTCCCAAAAATATAGCGTCTCCAGACAAAACGAAGACCATACATGGCTAGAGCTGCGAGGACCAAAAGTGCGATATCCACAACTAACTGCCCCAGTGTCAGCCTTCTTTTATCGATCAAATCGATCACAAGTCCCATGATTCTTGGAGGAATGAGATTTAAAAAACTAACCAAGATCAAGGACCCTATCCCGATCAAGTATCGCTTCTTCTCTAAATTAAAAAACCAAGATAATTTCCTCAACAGATTCATCTTATTTCCCCTTTTTGGTGAGGTGCCAGCTACTATCCACTAGAGCAAACAAGTCCTCATCAGCAATTGTTCCATCTAGAGGGATACTCACCCAATAGTTTTTATTCATATGAAAAGCTGGATAAATCCCTTTCTGCTGGATGAAATGGGCTACTTGATCAGACTTAACATTCAAAACTTCTATTTTCCCAGACTTGCTAGCATCCAGTTTTTTCCAATCAATGGTCATAAAGACACCATACCACTTGAGGGTGTCTCGGTGGCGAATGGCACCCGATTCCGGAGATCTCTCCCACAAATACTCAATCGTTCCCTGATAGTTCAGGGAAATATAGGACATGAGACGCTTGGCTTGAGGATAGAGAAATTCTTCTACCTCAAAACAAGCTTGCCGAATCCTTGCAAGACTTTCCTGACAGGCTTCCCTGACTTGGCCGACGAAATTTCCTTGTAGCTGTTCCAGATGGATCTGGATATACTCGTCCCCTGTATCCTGATCATAGACCTGAAAAGAAATCTTCTGGTCGCAGACACGGACCTTTAAGAGAAAAGTGTCAGATAAGACGGGACACTGGTACTCATAGCCTGCCCCTCTCTTCTCAAATCCGTAAGCCAATCCCTTTTCTGGCTGAAAGGTGTACCGGTCAAAATAATGCTCTAAAAACATTTTCTCTCCCTTATTCATTTTTGCACTAGAAGAGGCTGGAAACAACGTCCCCAACCTTGATAACGGATCTTCAAAACTACTTCAAGCAGTGATCGTTTCTTCTTTAAAACACGATGCGCGTGCCATGCAGTTGACAAACGCCCAATTGCTCCAAAAAGAGCTGACGATTGTCAAGGGTCACACCTCCACCTGGCAGGATCTGAATTTTTCCCTTAGCCGCATCTAATAAACGATGATAGTGTGCAAAACGTTGCTCTAGTGGGTCACCTGGACTTCCAGCTCGTGATAAAATGCGGGCTACACCCTGATCAGAAAGCCACTCAATCGCTTCTAGCTGATCTGTATGAGCTAACTCATCAAAGGCCATATGAAAGACCACCTCTGCCTCTCCACAGGCTGCTAGTAAAAGCTGCATGACCTTCTGGTCCAACTTTCGATCGCTCGTCAGCGCACCCAGAACAAAACAAGTAACCCCTATTTCTTTCGCAGCACGAATATCCGTCAGCATAGCTTGGACTTCCAGATCAGTGTAGACAAAATCGCCACCACGGGGCCGGATAATGACACATAGATCCAAGGACTTCTCTCTTGTCAGTTTGATTGCTTCATTAATCACACCTATACTCGGTGTGGTCCCGCCTACTGCCAGGTTGTCGCACAGTTCAATGCGACCTGCCCCAGCAGCAATCGCCTTATCAATATAAGTTAAATTCTCTGCACAAAATTCAAAGACAAGCATGACAACTCCAATTACAAAGACTTAAAACAAGGATATACTAACAGTTACCTTAGCATTGCCATTTTCCACTCTCGCTTTTGAGATACTATAGCCTGCTTGAGGGATATCAAGGGTGATTTGATCACCATTCACTGTGAAGCCGCCTCCATTTTGATTGGATTGATCCTTCAAATAGTTGAGAACCAAGAATTTTGGAATGGGCATTTTCCCTAATTTAGCACCGGTCACGGTCAAATTCATGACATTGTTTTCAACTTGACCGGTCATGGTTAAATCTAGATAGCTATCGATTGGCCCTAATGATACAGGAACTTTGACATGAAGGTCATTGCCATCCATTCCTAATGCCATCTTTTGATAGTCAGAATTGTCAAGGGCGGATCCAGCACTTGTTTTTACGACCTGACTCAATTGCACTGAATTGAGACTTAGCTCAGTTGAGAGCCCTTCCGTGCTCACAGAGGCATTTGAAACAGCATTTTGAGCCAACTCAATCAAAGAACTCCCTGCCTGCACATTTCTCAGTTGCTCCCCTTCAGGGATAGATCCAGGAACCAACAAGATCACTAATAACATAAATAAAACGATCACCATGCCAATCAGGCGTCTTATCCACTTAAACATCTGCTCCTCCGATACATGAAAAGTTGTATTCTTATTGTACCCTAAATCTAAAGAAATTGCGACTAAGAGGGGCCTTTACAAAGCAAAAGAGAGCGTGGGACAGAAATCGGTAATTCGTTAGAATTCGATTTCGTCGTCCCACCTCCGC
>JBKXCY010000177.1:0-3460 GCA_046994005.1 Streptococcus sp. | reverse complement strand
GTTCAGAATCGCTTCAACGCGTTCTTCCTTGCTTGAGTGGCTGGCCCCTTCAACAATCCGTTTGATGGTCCGTTTGATCATGGCCTTGATTTCAGGCGCCAAGTCACGGTTAGCTGTGATGACATCATAGCGTTCAGCGTAGATAATTTCCCGTTGTTCCCGCATCACGTCATCGTATTGAAGGACTTGTTTACGGGTATCGTAGTTGTTTCCTTCAACCCGTTTTTGAGCACCCTCTACCTGACGGG
The DNA here is from genome assembly GCA_046994005.1 of Streptococcus sp. Taxonomy (GTDB): domain Bacteria; phylum Bacillota; class Bacilli; order Lactobacillales; family Streptococcaceae; genus Streptococcus. The sequence goes on along the minus strand of JBKXCY010000177.1, from coordinate 3,212 downwards.
TGAACATGTTTGAACGAATCACCGATTCTTCTTCGCTCAACTTGAAACGATCAAGCACTGCTTTGATCCGTTCTGAACCGAAACGACGCATCAACTCATCTTCAAGAGACAAGTAGAATTGAGATTCACCTGGATCCCCTTGACGTCCGGAACGTCCACGAAGCTGGTTGTCGATCCGACGACTTTCGTGACGCTCTGTCCCGATGACACAAAGGCCACCGAGTTCGCGAACCCCTTCACCGAGCTTGATATCGGTACCACGTCCAGCCATGTTGGTCGCGATGGTAACGGCACCACGTTGACCGGCATTCATGATGATTTGCGCTTCTTTGTAGTGGTTTTTCGCATTCAAGACTTCGTGAGGAACACCTGCTTGAACCAACAATTGAGAAAGGTAATCACTGGTTTCAACGGCAACTGTACCTACTAGGACTGGTTGACCTTTTTCATGGCGAGACTTGACATCTTCCACAACAGCCTTGAATTTTGATTTCAAGCTTGGGTAGAGAAGATCTGGATGGTCAATACGGGCAATCGGACGGTTGGTTGGAATAGGAATCACGCGAATGTTATAAATTTCACGGAATTCTTCTTCTTCGGTTTTCCCTGTCCCTGTCATCCCTGACAACTTCTTGTACATACGGAAGAGGTTTTGGTAAGTAATCGATGCAGATGTTTTGGTTTCTTCTTGAACTGGAACACCTTCTTTGGCTTCGATGGCTTGGTGAAGACCATCAGAATAACGACGACCTTCCATGGTCCGACCAGTAAATTGGTCGACAATCAAGATTTCTTGATCCTCACTGACCACATAGTCAATATCCAAAATCATGATGTAGTTGGCACGAAGGGCATTATCGATAAAGTGAGTCAAAGCTACGTTTTCAATATCATACAAATTTTCAAGATTAAAGTAACTTTCTGCCTTATCGATCCCTGAATCAGACAAACCGATGGTTTTAGATGGGACATCGATAATGTAATCATCCTCGTTCAAGGTCTTCACATAAGCATCCGCCATGTGGTAGAGCTGGCTCGTATCAGAAGCTGTCTGACCAGAAACGATCAACGGAGTACGAGCTTCGTCAATCAAAATCGAGTCTACCTCATCGACCAAGGCGTAGTTCAATGGACGTTGAACCATGTTTTCTGCACGCACAACCATGTTGTCACGCAGATAGTCAAATCCGATCTCTGAGTTGGTTGAGTAAGTAATATCACAGAGGTAAGCTTCTTTTTTCTCAGCTGGAGATTTTGCTGCCAGGTTGATCCCTACTGAAAGACCAAGCCATGAGTAAAGTTCTCCCATCTCTGTTGCATCCCGCTCTGTCAGGTATTCGTTGACAGTAACAACGTGTACCCCTTTACCAGACAAGGCATTCAAGTATACCGGCATGGTTGCTGTCAGGGTTTTTCCTTCCCCTGTACGCATCTCTGGAACGTCACCATGGTGAAGGACGATTCCCCCCATGACCTGAACCTTGTATGGGAACAAACCAAGAACCCGTTTTGCAGCTTCACGAACAACCGCAAAAGCCTCGTACAAGAGATCATCCAAAGACTCACCATCTTGGTAGCGTTGCTTAAACTCAACTGTTTTCGCTTTTAATTCGTCATCCGTCAAAGCTGCCATTTGGTCTTCATAAGAAAAGACCTTATCAGCCATTTTTTCAAGGCGTTTGATTTCGCCTCGATCATTTTCAATAATTGTTTTTAATAAATTTGCCATTTTTTTCCTTACTTTGAATTTTTCAAAATCTAAAATGTTCTTTTTATTCTAGCATTTTTTTAACATTTTTTCAAGATCAAGGCTGTATCTTACAAGACTTTCGAGTGGTTTTTTTCGTGTGAGAAAATCCAAAAAGATGCCTGCTCAAGCAGACATCTTTTCTATATACGGTGTTTATTCAGACAAATGGTAAGAATAGCTTGCCACAACCACTTCTTCATGCCAACGAAGAGCGTACTTCAATTTCAAACTCATTTGGTTGTGGAGAATATTTTGCCAATGTTTTTTAGGGATAAATTGAGGGACTAAGACTGTAACGGTGTTGCCTTTTTCCTTGGCCTCCTCAGCTACTTTTGAGACAAATTCAACCGTTGGCTGGATAATATCCCGGTAACTCGTCATGACATTTTCAAAGCGAATATGAGGGAAATACCGCTTAAATTCTTCTGCTACCTCAGCATCTTTGACCTTGGTTTCTTCCGTTGAGACGTGCATCGCTATAACATCGTTTCCTAGGCTATTTGCATAACTCATAGCTCCCACACTTACCTGAGTGACATTCCCAACAAGGACAATCACGGTATTGCCCGCATAACTTGTCTTTTCGATCTTACCTCCCAAGCGCAATTGGGCCGCAACTTTATCATAGTGATTACGGATACTCAAGAACATCCAAAGCAAGAGACCAATAATAGGGAAGAAGGGCCAGATCTCACCCAAACGGAATAATAAGAGGATCAAGACAATCCCATAACAAATGGCTGCCCCCAGGATATTGGTAAGCGAATACTTAAGAAATCCTTTTTGATATTGGCGTTTCCAGTGGATCACCATCCCTGTTTGAGAAAGGGCAAAAGGAATGAAGACCCCAATGGTATAAAGCGGAATCAAGCTTTCTGTTTGCCCATCAAAGATCAAGAGCAAGACGATGGCACCAATCGCCAAGGTCAAAATCCCATTAGAATAGCCCAGACGATCCCCTTTTTCCATATACATGTGCGGCATGTATTTATTTTTAGCCATGTTAAAGGCCAACATTGGAAAGGCGGAGAAGCCTGTATTAGCCGCAACTGCCAAGATCAAGGCTGTTGATAATTGGAAGACGTAAAAGAAGGCTTTTCCGACTGGGGAATTCCCTAAGATAGCTTGGGCCATTTGGGCTAGAGTTGTTACCCCTTTTGCTGGAACGACACCCACCCAGTAATTGAGGAAGGTAATCCCTGCAAACATGATCCCCAAAATCAAAGCCATAATGGTCAAGGTAGAGGCCGCATTCTTTGCTTTTGGTTTCTTAAAGAAAGGAACCGAATTGGAGATAGCTTCAACACCTGTTAGGGAAGCTGATCCACTTGTAAAGGCCCTCAATAAGAGAATGACACTAACCCCTGAAATGGTTTGACCCACATGAGCAGTTGCGTTATAGGCCAAATGGCCCGTCAAAATTTGGATCACACCATAGCCAATCAAGGCAATAGTACTGACA
>JBKXCY010000176.1:0-3481 GCA_046994005.1 Streptococcus sp. | reverse complement strand
AAAAATAGATTACTCTTTATTGTAACACACTATTTGATTTTTCTCAAACAGCAATCTTCTCTTTTTGAGAAGAAAGGATTGCTATGGACCGCCCCTGATCCATCCAGATCCAAATTCCCCTTTGCTTCTTTCGTGTTTTGTTATTGTAGTTCCTATACCAAAATGGATAGGACTCCAAATAAGATGTCTGGGAGAAGAATTACTCTACAATTCATTTCATAGTCTTCTCTTCACATCTCTGTCTAAACAGAAGTTAAGAAAAACGTATATTTTATAGGACAATCAATTCTTTAGGAGCAAGGGTCAAGACTTCACAGCCTGTTTCTGTGATCAAGAGGTCATCTTCGATCCGCACACCAGAGAGACCTTCGATATAAATACCTGGCTCATCTGTTAAGACCATCCCTGCTTGAATCGCTTCTTTAGACGTTTGGCTGAAGTATGGTTCTTCGTGGATATCTAGCCCAATTCCATGACCGATTCCATGAGTAAAGTATTGACCATAGCCGGCCGCTTCGATCACATCACGTGGAATTTTATCAAAATCACGGAAGCCAAGTCCATCTTTAGCCGCATCAATCAAGGCTTGATTGGCTTTCAAAACGGTTTCGTAAATTTCTCTTTCCTTGTCGCTGACATGTCCTGCATAGATTGTCCGTGTCATATCGCTGACATAGTGGTCATACAAGCAACCAAAATCAAGGGTTAAGGCATCTCCTGCTGAAATCACCCGATCACTTGGAGTCGCGTGAGGCATGGCAGAGCGTTCACCAGCTGCTGAAATAATATCAAATGATACACCAGAAGCTCCCAACTCCCGCATTCTAAAGTCGAGGAAAGTCGCTGCTTCCAACTCTGTCGTTTTCCCTACCTTGATATAGTCTAAAATATCATGGAAGGCTTGGTCAGAGATGCTACAAGCTTTTTTAATGGCCGCAATCTCCGTTTCATCTTTAATCAAGCGCAATTCCATGACAAAATTCGCTAGGGATTGAAGGGTAATGCCACTGAAAACAGAAGCCATACGGGCATGGTAGGCCACCGTCACTTCGTCCTCAAAACCAAGTTCTTTGATTCCAAGATCCTTGACGATCTCTGCCGCTGCAGTCAACTCATCGCGGGTTTCCACAATTTCTACAAAGGGGAAACAAGTCGCATGGGCATGGATGGTGTAGCGCGAATCCGTAAAGAGGACCACGCGTTCTTCTGTCACCAAAGCGGTCCCGTTTGAACCCCAGAAACTGGTCAAATAGTAAACATTTTTCAAATTGTTAATCAATACCGCTTTGAGGTTTTTGGCTTTCATTTTGTTTCTTAAGTTGCTGATCCGTTGATTCATTGTAATTTTCCTTTCAAATACTGTCCTGTGTAGCTAGCAGGATTGGCTGCTACTTCTTCTGGCGTTCCGGTCGCAATAATGGTTCCGCCACCGATACCACCTTCCGGTCCTAAATCAATGATATGGTCTGCTGTCTTAATGACATCCAAATTGTGCTCAATCACAAGGACCGTATTGCCATCATCCACAAATCGCTCTAAGACTTTGATCAAGCGAGAAATGTCTTCGGTATGAAGTCCTGTCGTTGGTTCATCCAAGATATAGAAGGATTTTCCTGTAGAGCGCTTGTGCAATTCAGAAGCCAACTTCATCCGCTGCGCTTCCCCTCCAGAAAGGGTGGTCGCTGGTTGCCCCAGCGTTACATAGCCCAAGCCCACATCTTGGATGGTCTTGAGTTTGCGTTCAATTTTCGGAATGTGCTTGAAGAATTCGACTGCCTTATTGACCGTCATATCCAGCACTTCTGCGATATTTTTTTCCTTGTAGTGGACTTCGAGGGTCTCACTATTGTAGCGACGTCCATGGCAGACCTCACAAGGAACAAAAACATCTGGCAAGAAGTGCATTTCAATCTTGATGATGCCATCTCCTGAGCAGGCTTCACAACGCCCACCCTTGACATTGAAACTAAAGCGGCCTTTCTTATAGCCCCGAATTTTGGCTTCATTAGTCTGAGCAAAGAGATCTCGAATGTCATCGAAGACGCCTGTATAAGTTGCTGGATTGGAACGAGGGGTCCGACCGATCGGACTTTGATCAATGTCGATCAAGCGATCGATATGCTCAATCCCCTGAATGGTCTTGTATTTCCCTGGTTTTTCCGAATTGCGGTTGAGCTTTTGAGCGATGGCTTTTTTCAAGATGCTATTGATCAAGGTCGATTTCCCAGAACCGGAAACTCCAGTGACTGCGATAAATTTGCCCAAAGGAAAACGCGCCGTGATATCTTGCAAGTTGTTCTCACTGGCCCCTGTAATTTCAATAGAACGACCATTTCCTGAACGGCGCTCTGTTGGAACCGGAATCTTGCGCTTGCCGGACAAATATTGGCCGGTAATGGATTTACTATTACGAGCCACCTGCTTTGGAGTTCCCGCAGCAACGATCTCTCCACCAAAGACACCGGCACCTGGGCCGACGTCGATCAGGTAGTCTGCCTCCCTCATAGTATCTTCGTCGTGTTCGACGACGATCAAGGTGTTGCCTAAATCTCGCATCTTCTTGAGACTGGCAATCAAGCGGTCATTGTCCCTTTGATGGAGGCCGATAGACGGCTCATCCAAAATATAAAGGACACCAGAGAGGTTGGAACCGATCTGGGTTGCCAAACGAATGCGCTGGCTTTCTCCACCTGATAAGGTCCCAGCCGATCGTGACAGGGTCAAGTAATTGAGACCCACATTGTTTAAGAAGGTCAATCGATCCTTAATCTCTTTTAAGATCGGTCTTGCAATCGTGGCTTCATTGTCTGTTAAGACCAACTGATCCACGGCTTTTAAGTGGTCCGCAATCGATAGATCTGACACTTCCCCGATATGCATCCCCTTTTCTCCTCCGACACGAACAGAAAGAGCTTGGTCATTGAGACGGTAGCCATGGCAGGTCGCACAGGTCAATTCGTTCATATAAGAGCGCATTTGGTTGCGGGTGAAATCACTATTGGTCTCACGGAAACGACGGTGAATATTGTTTACGACCCCTTCAAAAGGAATCTCAATATCTCGAACCCCACCAAACTCATTTTCATAGTGGAAGTGGAATTCCTTGCCATTTGACCCATAGAGGACCAAGTCCTTTTCTTCTTGAGAAAGATTGGAAAAAGGCTGGTCCATATCAACGCCAAAGTGGATCATGGCCTGTTCTAACATCTGTGGATAGTAGTTGGAGGAGATCGGATTCCAAGGAGCAAGTGCTCCTTCGCGAAGGGTTAAGCGATCATCTGGCACCACCAAATCCAAGTCCACCTCTAGCTTAATACCCAGCCCATCACAGTCTGGACAAGATCCGAAAGGTGCATTGAAAGAAAAGAGGCGGGGCTCTAATTCAGGAACGGTAAAGCCACAGACTGGGCAAGCATAATGCTCAGAAAAGAGCAATTCCTTGCCATCCATGGTATCAATCACGACATAACCATCCGCAATC
>JBKXCY010000175.1:0-3513 GCA_046994005.1 Streptococcus sp. | reverse complement strand
CTCCAGCTGTGAATGAAACATCAGTTGTTGCAAGTTCGTCTGCTTTGTCCTTGATCGTATTCAGGTCGATGGCATCCATTGAAAGATTTCCTTTGTAGAAACCATAGTAAGCACCACCACCATCAGCAGTGTTGGATTCAAGAAGAATCGAAACATCTTTTGATACAGTGTCAGCACCAAAATCAAGGATGCCGTCATTATTTTCATATCCAAGTGCTTTCACATAGAGAGCGACTGGGATATCAAGTAATCCGAGTTCAACTTTCAAGTCACCGACACCACGATTGTTTACGTGGTAAGCAATGTTGCTTCCGAATGTCTTTTGAGGATCGTTTGCTAATCCTGTGATTTTAGCTGTTTGAGTGGCACCTTCACCTTTTTTACCTTGAATGATAAAAAGGTTTTCTCCTTCAGTTGGAGTTTCACCGTCCAAAATGCGGACAGTCAAGCTTTTAAAACCGACTGTTGCTGTACCTTGTTTTTGTTGTGTCATATTATTTTTCCTTCCTAATAATCGTCATACAGTTTGCTTTTCCCCTTATAGGTTCTGGCGTCTGCATAACGTTTGATTTCAGGGATCCATTCGTCAAGACCCCCAGAGATTTGATAGAATCCTTGCGATTCCATTATTTTTTCAACAATTTTTTGCAGTTCTTTGCATTCAATATGATTTGTTGATTCAACATTAATCTGATAGAGAAATGTTTTAGATAAGCTTGTATTGCTTCCTTGATCGCTTTGAATTGGTGGACCGAGCGGAATGATAACAATACTAGTTTGATCATCCTCTAAAGTTTCAGGACGTTTAAACGATTTGATTGTGATGGTTGAAAGTCTGTCATCATGAATTAAAGCATCATAGATTTCCGATATTTTATCTTTCATCATCCAAGTCCTTCCCCTTTCAATTTAGTTGCTAATCTATATTTGAACTTCTCACGATTAGCTTCTGAGAATCTCCGAATCACACCGAAACCTCTTGGGCTTGCTTTTTTAGCATAACCAAATTCATTCAAGTGTTCTAATCGCCAACGTGAGCCAGCACCAAAACCAAGTTTTACCATTGGAACACCTTCGAAAGCCCCAGTCACATTTCCGACTGTTGCACTTTCTATTGTTTCCCCAGTATCCTTGAAAACTTCCAAAGCCCATTTGAAATCTTCTAAAGTTTCATTTGCTGCGCCTTTCAAGGCCCTATTGGCTGATCTTCTCACTTTTGCATCGCCAAGTCGTGCTTCCAAGTTCCTGATAACTTCATCAAAGCCTACCAACGTTGCACCACTAGTCATTTGGCGTTCCTCCTATAACAACAATTAAAAAATCACGGTTATCATAATCTGGACGGATGTCAATGATCTGCCATTTTTTATTTTCCAATCGGTGATCATTTACTTGCACAAAATGTCTATTGTCTGGCTGATAGCTTGTCAAAGGATCCCTGATCTTCAGAGTCATCCTTGCTTCCATAGATTTTCCAGTTGAAATTTCAATGTCTTTTAGACTAGGTGAGTACACTTTTGCGAAAGTATAAAATACTTTTTCAAAACTCACATCTCGGCCATGAAGTCCATCACTAATCTTTGAGGTGTAAAACTCTACTGGAGTCCTCAGCTCACTTGTAGTTACTTCTGGCTTTTTGTATCTGAAATCAGGCTTATTCATCCGCATCATCTACTTCTTCATCTAACTTTGCCAATGGAACAATACTATGCTCTTTGATAAAATCAGGCAACTTGGCTAATAGTTCATTTTTTCGATCTTCATCAACTTTGAAAACATCTCCAGTATGTCTGACAATGCTTTCTTTAAAATCAAAGAAATCTTGTGTTACTTCTAGCACTATCTTCCTCCTATTAGTTGTTTTTTAGTGACAATTCTAGAATTTCCCCTTGAAAATTTGCAAAGAAAAATTCTACTTGGTCATTATAGAGATATCTCGCACGTTCCAAGACTAACTCTTCTGTGCGACTATCTGACAGATCAATTGCCCCTGTCAAATCAAAAATAGCTTTCTCAGATGAGGTCAACATGCGTGAAAGATTCTCGTCTTCGGCATCATGAAAGATCTTCATTCGCTCCTTGAAGGCTCCAAGAAGCGAATGAAATGGTTTTTTGTCTTCCATTTGGTGTCACCACCTATTATTTTATTTTCAATACCCAGACAGCAGCAGTCTTTTCATCGTGAGCCTTACCGTAAGCAAATTGCTTAGCAGTGTAGAGGTTCAAATCTTCGAGAGCGTAAGTCTCAGTGAAGCGACCAAACTCGATTCCGCCACCTACAAATGCATCGTAGCGACCTTTGACAAATGTAGTCACTTTGCCGGCAGTTTGAGCAACTGACTCAACCAAGATCAAGTTGTACGGCATTGCAGTTACATACGTTCCTTGAGCGTTCAAGGAAGTGTATTGTTTCTTAACATCCCATGCATCCGCTGGGTTGACTACCATCACGACATTTCCTTCGACTGCCACTGGGTTGCCGTCAGACTTAACAGAGTGATGTTTGTACACCACAGTCAATTCTTTGACAACTGTCGCAGAGTCAGCAAATGTAAGGTTCGTAGTTTGGGCCTCTTTTTCTGCAAAAGTTGTTTTATTGCCAGCCGCAGTTCCAGTGAGGGTACGAGAAAGACCGATAGGCTTGCCGTCTCCGTCACCGTTCAAGAAGGCAGCTTCCAAAGCAGCAGCGAACGCTTCTGTGATTTGAGCGGATACGAATGATTGCAACCAAGCTGGACCGAATTTTTCAGAGTCTTTAGGAATGACTACAAATGCAGTCAATTTGTTTTGGATCGTTTCTTCTTCGTTGAAGGCTTGTTTCAGTTGGCCTTGAATTTCACCATTGATCTTGCCCCAAAGAGCTGTACCAGTTTGAGTCGATTTGAGGAATTTAAGGCGGATGCCAGCATTGCGCAAGCCGATGTGTTGCAAGAGAGGGCGAGATTTAACCATATCGTCAAAGATACGGTCAATAGTTTCTTGTGGGAAGAGTTTTTCTACTCCTACAGGAGCAGTTTTGTCGATGTCGTTGAAGAATTCACGAGCTTCCGCAGTCAATTTAGCATCATAAGGGTTCATTGCTGAAACTTCCTCATGAGCGGCATGACGAGCTTGTTCCATCATTTCATTTGTCATCGACTCGATCATTTCATTGTAGAGTTTCGCTTGTTCATCTTGAGGTGCGCCATTTGCTACAGCGTTCAAGAAGTTCTGACGAATTTCGTTGAATTTGTTAGATAATTTCATTGTCATTGTATTTTTCCTTTCTAAAATGCAAAAAGACCGAACCCTTTCGGTACAGCCTCGTTTGTGTTATTTTCTGGACTTTCTGGAATATTGAATTTTTTCTGTACAAATTCGCTATTTTTAAAAGTCTCTTTTGCAATCTGTCGAGCTTCTAACTTATTAGCTACCAGCTCAGCGATTTTATCGACATCTGGAGTCATTGCTGACTTCATCTTGTCAATAAAATCATGTGGGATCATTGGAGTTTCGCTAGCAGCAAACGAAGTA
>JBKXCY010000174.1:0-3518 GCA_046994005.1 Streptococcus sp. | reverse complement strand
AAGGAAATCTTATGAATACAGACGATACAGTAACGATTTATGATGTCGCCCGTGAAGCAGGGGTTTCAATGGCAACCGTTAGTCGTGTAGTGAATGGAAATAAAAACGTTAAAGAAAATACACGTAAAAAAGTTTTGGAAGTGATCGAACGTTTAGACTATCGTCCAAATGCTGTTGCGCGTGGTCTTGCTAGCAAGAAAACCACAACAGTCGGTGTTGTGATTCCAAACATTACCAACAGTTATTTCTCCACCTTGGCTAAAGGGATCGATGACATTGCCGAAATGTACAAGTACAACATCGTTCTTGCAAATAGCGATGAAGACGATGACAAAGAAGTTTCAGTGGTAAATAACCTCTTTTCAAAACAAGTGGATGGGATTGTTTTCATGGGCTATCACTTGACAGAAAAGATTCGCTCAGAATTTTCACGTTCTCGGACACCTGTTGTCCTTGCTGGGACAGTGGATGTTGAACACCAATTACCAAGTGTCAATATCGACTACAAGCAAGCGACCGTTGATGCTGTTACACAGTTGGCAAAACACAACAAGAAAATTGCTTTTGTAAGTGGTCCATTGGTCGATGATATCAATGGAAAAATCCGTTTGGCGGGCTATAAAGAAGCTTTGAAAGCGAAAAAATTGAGCTATAGTGAAGGGCTTGTGTTTGAATCTAAATACCGTTACGATGAAGGCTACAACTTGGCAGAACGCATCATTGCATCCAAAGCAACAGCTGCCTTTGTGACAGGTGATGAATTGGCCGCAGGTCTTTTAAACGGATTGTCTGATAAAGGTATCAAAGTACCAGAAGACTTTGAAATCATTACTAGCGATGACTCACAAGTAACTCGTTACACGCGTCCAAATTTATCAACGATTGGCCAACCTTTATATGACCTTGGGGCGATCAGTATGCGTATGTTGACCAAGATCATGCACAAAGAAGAGTTGGAAGAACGCGAAGTGTTGTTGTCTCATACGATCAACCAACGTGGAACGACGAAAAAATAAGGATTAGTAGACTAGAGTCTCGACTTGGGAAGACGTGTCTACTAGTCTGATAGGTTAGAACATCACTGTTCTAGCCTCTTTTTTTATACTGCAAACAGGTAGAGACTTGCTGGGCACTCTTTATTTCGGTATAATAGAAGGTATGAAAGTTTTACTGTATTTAGAAGGAAAATCCGTATTACAAAAATCAGGAATTGGTCGAGCCTTGCAGCACCAAATGCATGCACTTGATTTGGCTGGAATTCCCTATACGACAGATATTTTGGGAGATTATGATGTGGTGCATATCAATACCTATGGACCTCGGAGTTTTCTCTTGCTCCATGCAGCAAAACGTCGTGGGAAAAAAGTCATCATGCATGGCCATTCAACCCGTGAGGATTTTGAAAATTCCTTTATCGGGTCTAACTTTTTTGCGCCCTTGTTTGGAAAGTATTTGGCTCACATGTACCAAAAGGCAGACTATGTGATCACGCCATCTGAGTATTCCAAACACCTGATTCAGTCTTATGGGGTGACAACACCGATTATCGCGGTCTCCAATGGGATTGATTTGGAAAAATACAAGAAGGATCCGAAAAAAGAAGAAGTCTTTCGCAAGCATTTTAATATCCAAGAAGGCCAAAAAGTTGTTATCTGTGCGGGGCTGTATTTTAAACGCAAAGGGATTGAAGATTTCGTAGAAGTGGCCCGTCGCATGCCGGATGTGCGCTTTATTTGGCTTGGATCGATTAACAAATGGATCATTCCGCGTAAGATTCGTCGCATAGTGGAAAAGGATCATCCTAGTAATGTGGAATTCCCTGGCTATTTCAAGGGAGCGGTCTTCCAAGGGGCTATGACGGGTTCAGATGCTTTCTTCTTCCCATCTTATGAAGAAACGGAAGGAATCGTTGTTTTAGAAGCCTTGGCTAGTCATCAGCATACGGTCTTGCGGGACATTCCCGTATACAATGGCTGGATCGACGAGAGCTCATCTGAATTGTGCCACAATGTAGATGAATTTGTGGATTCCTTGAACAAGGTCTTGAATGGACAAGTAGATAAGCGGGAGGCTGGCTACAAGGTCGCTGAGAGTCGTTCGATCGACCGAGTGGCTCATCAATTGGTCGAAGCCTATCAAACAGTTTTGGAGATGTAAGATGCGTGTAGGATTATTTACAGATACCTATTTCCCGCAAGTTTCGGGAGTGGCGACCAGCATTCGGACGCTCAAAACAGAATTAGAAAAATTGGGTCACACGGTCTTTATCTTTACGACAACGGATAAAGATGTGAACCGCTATGAAGATTGGCAAATTATTCGGATTCCAAGTGTGCCTTTCTTCGCCTTTAAGGACCGCCGCGTTGCTTATCGTGGTTTTTCAAAGGCACTTGCCATTGCCAAGCAATACCAGTTGGATATTATCCATACCCAGACTGAGTTTTCATTAGGCCTTTTGGGAGTTTGGATTGGACGCGAATTGCGGATTCCAGTCATTCATACCTACCATACCCAGTATGAGGACTATGTCCGCTATATTGCGAGAGGCATGGTCATTCGCCCAAGTATGGTCAAATACATTGTGAGAAGTTATATGAATGATCTGGACGGCGTCATCTGCCCAAGCGAGATCGTCTATGACTTGCTCCAAAAGTACAAGGTCAAGGCAGAAAAACGCATTATTCCGACAGGGATTGATTTGGCCAAGTTTGACCGGCCAGAAATCACTCCGATAGAGACAGCGGATCTGCGTGAAAAATATGAAGTCGCAGATGATGAAACGCTTTTATTGAGCCTGTCGCGGGTCTCTTATGAAAAGAATATCCAAGCAGTTATTGCAGCCCTTCCTGATGTCCTTCAGGTCAATCAAAAAGTCAAGTTGATTGTGGCTGGGGATGGACCTTATTTGGATGATTTGAAAAAACAAGCGGCGAAACTTGGCGTATCAGATGCTATTGTCTTTACAGGAATGATCCCACCCAATGAAACAGCTCTCTACTATAAGGCGGCAGACTTCTTTATTTCAGCTTCAACAAGTGAGACGCAAGGTCTGACCTATTTAGAGAGTATTGCGAGTGGTACCCCGATCATTGCTCATGGCAATCCTTATCTCGATCATGTGATTGATGACCCTATGTTTGGGAAACTCTTTTATGAGGAGAGCGATCTGGCCCAAGCGATTCTTGAAGCGATTGACGAGATGCCTGCAATCGACGAGACCAAGTGGGCAGAAAAGATCGATGATATTTCTGCAGCAACCTTCGGACGTCGAGTCTATGAATTTTACCTAGATAAAATCATCTCTAAAGACTTCTCAAATGACTTGAACCCAGAGCAAAGTCGGGTGAAGCGGATGTCCAAGACCATTGTGAAAATCCCGACCAAGGTGATTGCTCTTCCGGTTAATGGATCTGTGAAGATAATGAAGGCGTCTGTCAAACAGGTGAAGAAAATCCGTAAAATTACGCATTTCTTTGATTGAAAATAAAACTTTTTCTTGCAAAATTTTTCAATCGTGC
>JBKXCY010000173.1:0-3600 GCA_046994005.1 Streptococcus sp. | reverse complement strand
AAGAGAAAAGGGAGTGAGACAGAAAGAATTTAGATAGAAATTCCTTCTTTATCCCACCCCCGAAAAGATCATTTGGTATTCATTTGAGTCTAAAATTGAATGAGGAGAAACATTAGCTACTGCATCCTTCAATTAAGACTATTTCACATTGAATCCTGGATACTTATGTCTCACACATCTTCTATTTAATCGACTTTGACAATCCATCCTTCAGGTGCTTCGACATCACCAAATTGGATACCCGTCAATTCATCATAGAGTTTGTGGGTCACTGGACCAACTTCTGTTTCGGAATAGAAGACATGGAAGTCATTTCCGTGTTGAACGCCTCCGATTGGAGAGATCACAGCTGCAGTACCACAAGCTCCTGCTTCCACAAAGCGGTCTAAATCATTGATAAAGACATCCCCTTCACTTGGCGTCATACCAAGACGGTGTTCTGCCAAGTAAAGTAAAGAGTACTTAGTGATAGATGGTAAGATAGAAGGGCTCAGTGGCGTCACAAATTCGTTATTAGCAGTGATACCAAAGAAGTTTGCAGAACCAACTTCTTCAATCTTGGTGTGAGTCGCTGGATCGAGGTAAATCACGTCAGAGAAGTTACGATCATGTGCAATCTTACCTGGCAACATGCTAGCTGCGTAGTTCCCACCAACTTTTGCAGCCCCTGTACCATGTGGTGCAGCACGGTCGTACTCGTCTTGAATCAAGAAGTTCGTTGGAACCAAACCACCTTTAAAATAGTTACCGACAGGCATTGCAAAGATGGTAAAGATATACTCATCTGCTGGATGCACACCAATAATATCACCAACCCCAATCAAAAGTGGACGAAGGTAAAGGGTAGCTCCAGTACCATATGGTGGAACAAACTCTTCATTGGCTTTCACCACTGCCTTACAAGCATCCACAAACATATCCGTTGGAACTTGAGGCATCAACAAACGATCTGCTGTACGTTGCAAACGTTTGGCGTTTTGATCTGGACGGAACAATTGGATACTTCCGTCTTTTGTACGGTAGGCTTTTAACCCTTCAAAGGCTTGCTGACCGTAATGCAAACTTGGAGAAGATTCGGACAAATGCAAGGTCGCATCTTCTGTCAATTCCCCTTTTTCCCAAGCTTCATTGCGATAATGTGCCAAATAGCGATAAGGTAATTTCATATATGAAAAGCCAAGGTTTTCCCAATCAAGTGATACTGTCATGATAGTGCTCCTTTTAATTCTTTCTATTCCTTGTCGATCTGATGCAGGTCGATTCAGTTTCTCAATCTATGTACACTATTGTACACCATTTCATGAGAATTTCAAGCGAAATTTTCAATTTTCAGAAAATTTATTTTTAAAGAAAGTCAGTCCTAGAATGGACCGACGCTTTCTTTTATTTGATAGTAGCTGAAAAAACTTCTTGATCCGAAATGGTATCGTTGACAAAGGATCCATTGCTTGTTCTTTCAGAAATGCTTAATTGTGTCAAATCAACTTCTGTCACCTGCCCTGTTGTGGAAGTGATCTGAAGGATTTGATCTTGCTCTGCCACTTCTTCTTGGCTCGTAAAGAGATCAAAATCTCCCTGGTCAGTGAAGACTGGACCCGCCTTGAAGACGCGGTGAGGTTTATTTTTTAACTCACGCAAGACCTGTAGTCCCCGTTTAGCCCGACTGGTCACAGGAATATCGTCTTGTAACATCCGTTTGAGGCTGCCTCGTTGAGTCAGAATGTACATGCTTGGAGTTGTCGACTTAAAGGCGGCAGCAACTTGATCTCCGTCTTTGAGGTTAATGGCTTTGACTCCTGCTGCTTTGGCTCCTACGACAGGGACCTCTTCAATATTGAAGCGCAAGCCATACCCATTTTTAGTAATGATCATGATGTCTTCAAGGACAACTGGCGCAACTGCTACGATACAGTCATCTTGGTCTTTTAGCTTAACGTACTTAGTCGATTTAGAACGATAGGTCCGCCATGGGCTCAATTCCTTGCGTTCAAAGCGCTTGATTTGTCCTTGTTGAGTTGCTGCAAAGTAGGTCACGCCCTCAAACTGATCCACAATTTCCGCAAAGAGAATTTCTTCCTCTTGCTCGAAATTGGTCAAGGTTTGACTGAGGTGCTCTCCGATATCCTTCCACTTGGTATCTGTCAATTCATGAATAGGTCGATAAATGGCATTCCCCAAGTTGGTAAAGAGTAAGAGGTGCTGAGTGGTCTTAGCAGGCTCTACAAAAATCAACTCATCATCGTCTCGCTTACCGACTTCTTCCAGTGTTGAGGCATTGAAAGAACGAGGCGAGGTTCGTTTGATATATCCAGCACGGGTTACGCTGACGAAGGTTTCCTCTTCAACAATGAGACTGGCTGTATCAATCTCAATCGTTTTAGCAGTGTCTTGCAATTCACTACGACGCGGATTACCAAAGAGCTTCTTGACTTCACGCAATTCCTTCTTCATGAGATTGAACATGGTCCGTTCGTCCCCAATGATGGCTGCCAAGGTCGCGATTTGCTCCTTGAGACTGGCATGCTCTTCTTCCAAGGTCACGATATCGGTATTGGTCAAGCGGTACAATTGCAAGGTAACAATAGCTTCTGCTTGTTCTTCCGTGAAATCGTAGCTGACCTTGAGGTTTTCCTTAGCATCTGCCTTATTATCAGAAGCTCGGATCAAGGCAATGACTTCATCAAGGATAGAAATGACGCGTATCAAGCCCTCTACGATATGGAGGCGTCGTTCTGCCTTTTCCTTATCAAAGCGCGAGCGAGCGACAATGATATCCCGACGGTGTGCAATGTAGCTAGAGAGAATCGGTACAATCCCCACCTGACGTGGTGTGTAGTTGTCAATTGCCACCATATTGAAGTTGTAGTTGACCTGCAAATCCGTATACTTGAACAAGTAGTTCAAGATCAAATCTGCATTGGCATCTTTCTTCAACTCAATCGCAATGCGAAGACCATCTCGGTCAGACTCATCCCGAACTTCTGCGATACCAGCCACCTTGTTGTTAACACGGACATCGTCGATCTTCTTGACCAAGACAGCTTTGTTGATCTCATAAGGAATCTCGGTGACAACGATTTGCTGCTTACCGCCTTTGAGCTGCTCGATCTCTGTTTTAGAGCGGACAACCACCCGGCCCTTACCAGTTTCATAGGCTTTCTTGATCTCATCCCGTCCCTGGATAATGGCACCAGTTGGGAAATCAGGTCCAGGTAAAAACTCCATGAGTTTGTCTACCTTGGCAGATGGATGGTCGATCATGTAGACCACGGCATCAATGACTTCAGCAAGGTTATGTGGTGGAATATCAGTCGCGTAACCAGCCGAAATCCCTGTTGCCCCATTGACCAAGAGATTTGGAAAAGCGGCAGGCAAAACAGTTGGCTCTTTTTCTGTATCGTCAAAGTTCCAGGCAAATGGCACTGTGTTCTTTTCGATATCTTGCAAAAGATAACCCGCAATTTCAGACAAACGTGCTTCGGTATAACGCATGGCCGCTGGTGGATCACCGTCCATGGAACCATTGTTTCCATGCATTTCCACAAGGATCTCACGGTTCTTCCAGTCCTGAGACATGCGGACCATGGCATCATAGATGGA
>JBKXCY010000172.1:0-3611 GCA_046994005.1 Streptococcus sp. | reverse complement strand
ATATTCGAGGGCTTCAACGTAGTCATAGTCGATGCCTGTTGCTTCGTCATCTCCCAATTCTTTGGCACGCGCTTGCGCTTCGAACCGTTGCAATTGATCGATCGGATCATTCAATTCCGTGAAGGCATTGGCATACTCTTTGGTCATGATGAAGAGTTCGAAACGGTCAGTGAAGCGTGGATCTTCTGGATTTTTCTTAGCGAGTGGAGATACTGCTACTGGGTGACCGTAAACAAAAGTTGGTTGTGTCAAGGTTTCTTCGACGAATTCTTCGAAGAAGGCATTGATAATTTGTCCCACTTCTGTGTAGTGTTTTTCAACTGGTACATGTTTTTCGTTTGCAAGTGCTACAGCTTCTTCAAAGCTCATGTCTTGCCAGAAGTCAACACCTGTGATTTCTTTGATCGCATCAACCATGTGAACCCGTTTGAATGGTTCATTGATTTTGATTTCTGTTCCTTGGTAGTCGATTGGACCATCACCATGGACCGCTTTCGCAGCATGTTGGATAATACCTTCTGTTAAGTCCATGATATCGTGGAAGTCAGCATAAGCTTGGTAGACTTCGATCGAAGTGAATTCAGGGTTGTGAGTGGCATCCATTCCTTCGTTACGGAAGATCCGTCCGATTTCGTAAACGCGTTCCATCCCACCAACAATCAAACGTTTCAAGTGGAGCTCAGTCGCGATACGAAGCACCATGTCAATATTTTGCGCATTGTGGTGAGTGATAAATGGTTTGGCAGCCGCACCACCAGCTTCATTGTGAAGCACTGGTGTTTCCACTTCAAGGAATCCTTGACCATCTAAATAACGACGGATTTCAGAGATAATTTTTGAGCGAGTTACAAAACGTTCGAAGCTTTCACGGTTTGAAATCAAATCCAAATAACGTTTGCGATAGATGGTTTCAACATCTGAAAGTCCGTGGAATTTTTCAGGTAAAGGACGAAGGGCTTTTGACAAGTGAGTGATATGAGTTGCTTTAATCGAAAGCTCACCCATGTCGGTCCGCATCACTTCTCCTTCTACCCCGAGGAAATCACCAAGGTCTGCTTTTTTGAAGATTTCGTAGTTTTCTTCTCCAACAGCATCCTTACGAACGTAAATTTGGATTTGACCTTCACGGTCTTGAAGATGGGCAAAGCCAACCTTTCCTTTTCCACGTTTTGTTACGAGACGACCCGCAATAATAGCTGTTTCGTTCAAGTCGTGGAGTTGTTCTTTATCTAATTCTGAATATTTTTCTTTTAATTGACCTGAATTTGCAGTACGTTCGAATCGCTTCCCAAATGGATCGATTCCTTGTTCACGAAGGGCCGCCATTTTCTCACGACGGACAATCTGCTGGTCATTCAATTCTTCCATATGTTCAGTAGTCATTTGGAACCTCCTAAGTTATTCTCCCCTATTCTATCATATTTAGACTAGAAATTCACTAATATTTACCAATTAAACAAAAATAAGATGGAAGAAAAAATGCAGCTTCTTGACTGAATACTCAAAAACATCAGAACACCGTCGTTGACTCCCCAAACAGCATGAACTATCTAAGATAAGATAATTAAAAAGGTTTCGATATACTATTCAAAAAAAACATAAAAAAGGAGCGTGGAGAATCTTGAACAATTCATCCTGACTCGCTCCCATTTTTTTATTCATAACGCAAGGCCTCGATCGGATTTAACTTAGAAGCCTTATTTGCTGGTAAAATCCCAAAGAGAATGCCTACAAAAGCAGAGAAAATAATGCTACCGATTGCGACATTTAAGGAAATAATCGGTGGTCCTTCTAAGGAGGCTGCAGCAAGGGAAGTAATCAAGCTATTCACACCATAAGCAAGGATAAGTCCAAATAGCCCACCAATGATGGTTAAGACCATAGACTCAATCAAAAATTGAACCAGAATCTTACCTCGAGTTGCTCCCAATGCTTTGCGAAGACCAATTTCTCTCGTCCGCTCAGTGACAGAAACCAACATGATATTCATGACTCCAATCCCACCAACCAAGAGGGAAATCCCTGCAATAGCACCGATCACTGTCGTCATAATTCCGACCACTTTGTTGGTTTCCTCTAGGATGCTATCCAAATTAAAGATTTGGAATTCCCCTTGGCGAACACCTGAAAGTTCTGTTAACTTTTGAGCAGCCTCAACCCCAACGGTTTTAATCTGCTTCACATCTGGCACATGGACGACAATATTTTGAATTTCATCCGTTCCGAATTCAGAGGCGAGTTGGGTATTGGCCATCAAGGCACTTCCACCTGAAGAAGCTCCATAGAGGGCTGTCCCTGCATTTGGATCTTTAAACACACCAACAACCCGATAATTATTGTCTCCAACAGAGACCACCTGATTCAGCGGATTCTCCGTTCCAAATAATTGTTGAGCCAATCCTTCATCAAGGAGCACAACCCGTGAAAAATTACTATAGTCTGAAGGGGTTAATTTTCGTCCAGATAAGAGCTCAACCTTTTTGACAGAAAAATAGGTTTCATTTACTCCTTGGATGTTTACCCCTTCTGCTTTTTTCTTTTGAAAAGCAATGGTTGCATTGGAGGTATTGCTAACATAGTAACCATCGATGCCTTGAATCTTGGTTAATTCCTTAACCCAAGATTCTTGCACAACTGGTGGTGCTTCTTGGACTTGACCATCAACATCTTCAGCGTTTTCCCCATCGATATCCGATGGAGCAGCCATCCCTCGGTCTTCAGCTGCAGGGCCACTTTCGCCTCCGCCTTCTCCTTCTCCAGTATCATCAGAAGGACCAATATTGATCCCAGTCACATAGCCACTCTTGTTGGGAGAATAAGAGATTTGTACATACTCTTGGTCCTTGGTGAAGGTCTTGGTGACACCAGCTTTCATACCATCTCCCAGAGCCATGATGACAACGACAGAAGCGACCCCAATAATGATCCCCACCATGGTCAAGAAAGACCGTAATTTATGGCTCATAATTGAGCTGATCGCAAATTTCCAATTTTGCATTAGGTCCCCCTTTCCAGCTTGCTATCCGAGGAAATCACTCCATCACGAATGACGATGCGACGATGGGCAAAAGCTGCAATTTCTGGCTCGTGTGTAACCATGATAATGGTTTTTCCTTCTTGGTTTAACTTGGTTAGCAAATCCATTATTTGCTCTCCCGTCTTTGTATCTAGTGCACCGGTTGGTTCATCTGCTAAGACGATGGCGGGCTGATTGACCAGGGCTCGGGCAATTGCTACCCGCTGTTTTTGACCCCCTGAGAGCTCTGAAGGCAAATGGTGCATGCGAGAATGGAGCTCTACCTTTTCAAGGTATTGCTCAGCTAATTCCTTCCGTTTAGCAGAATGAACTCCTGCATAAATGAGAGGGAGCTCTACATTTTGAAAAGCATTGAGCTTGGAGAGAAGAAAGAATTGTTGAAATACAAAACCGATCTGTTCATTTCGAACACGTGCTAATTTTTTCTCACTGAGGTTTCCAACTTCCTGGCCTTCTAGGAAATACTCTCCACTGGTCGGTCGGTCCAACAAGCCAATGACGTTCATCAAGGTCGATTTCCCTGAGCCCGATGGGCCCATAATGGCCACAAACTCGCCCTCTTCGACTTCTAAAT
>JBKXCY010000171.1:0-3627 GCA_046994005.1 Streptococcus sp. | reverse complement strand
CTAAAAAGAGTAGGATGGGGTATTCTTTTTCGATTTTGGTTGGAATCAAAAGGATCGTCGCAATCGAAACCGTTCCCTTCACACCCGAAAAGGTCAACAATAAGGCATCTTTCAGATAATTTCTCAATGATTTTTTTAGTCGAACTGTTCGGAACCAATAAAAGAGGTAAACCATGACAAAACGAATTAAAAAGAGCAAGGTTGTCAAAAGAAAGACAGAAAGAACTAAAAGAAGATTGTTGTAAATAGGACTACTTAAGATGGGCTTGGCGATCATTTCTAGTTCCATTCCCAAAATCACAAAGACTGACCCATTTAAGATAAAGTTGACCGTATTCCAGACAGTATGACTCACAGTATCTACCCGCGCTTCAAGGAGGGTAATGTGCTTAAAGCGACTGGCTTTTAGGATCCCTGAGACAACTACTGCAATAATGCCAGAGACATGGAGTTCTTCTGCTAGGAAGAAGGTCAACAGCGGGAGGCTCAGTTCTAATAACAATTCACTGGCAATATCACCAGCGCGAACACTCAAGAGTAATGTTTGCAACCAACGGTTCACAAAGGCCGTCAAGATCCCTACTGCAAATCCTCCTATAATGGAGATTCCTAAGGAAATCCCTGCCTCTCCAAGGGAGAAACTTCCGGTCGCAAGGGCTGCCAAGGCCACTCGAAAGGCAACTAGACCTGAGGCATCATTTAGTAACCCTTCTCCTTTTAAGATATTCGAAACCCGCTTTGGAAAGGTAAAGCGCTCAGACAGGGAAGCAAAGGCTACTAAGTCTGTTGGACCTAGAGCTGCCCCTACAGCCATACAGGCTGCTAAAGGAAGGCTCAGCCACAAGGAGTGAGCTGCCCAGCCCAAACTAATGGTTGAGATAAAAATCACTGGAAAAATCAAATAAAGAATAATGCGCCAGTGCTTTAAGACAGAAGTAATATCTGCTTCTTCTGCCTCTCGAAATAAGAGAGGGCCAATGACCAAGGCCAGAAAAAGCTCAGTATCCAGATGAAAATTTTCTTCTGGCACAAAGAGAGCCCAACCAATCCCTAGTAAAATTTGAATCAAAGGCAGAGGAAGGCTCGGCACAAGTTTATTGGTGACATTTGAGACGATCAAGATCATCGAGAAGATCACTGCATAAAGGAGTAATTCCATCTTCCTCCCTCCCTAGCGTTCTTGGCAGCAAGTCTCAAATTGCTGTTTTAACTCCGCAATCTTTTGGTCTGTCTTGGTTACATCCTTGTGCTCAATCTTCTTTTGGCACCGTTCCATCTCAAGCGCAACCAATTTCTTTTTTATTTTGAGCATCTTTTTGGTCATATGGGCTTCATCATAAAAACCGATTGCACGCTCGTGAATGGTTGATTCAACAAAATGGTGTCTCAATCCTTCAATTTTATTTTTTAAATATTCTTTATCCATGACGATAGCTTTCTAATTTTTCAATCATGATCAAAAACGGTGGTTGGTTCACTTGATTCAGTGTCCGGTAGATGGTCGCTGTGTAATCTTTTTGAGGAAGCTGGCTGACAAAATCTAGCACTGCATCACGCTCGATGTCTCCTCCCTCATGACCATAATAGATCATCAAAGCCATTCGACCACCTTTTTCTAGGCGAGCACAGATTTTTTCCATCGCTTCAATAGTGGTAGCTGGAAGAGTAATGACCGATTTATCCGCAGATGGCAGATAACCTAGATTAAAAATAGCTGCTTTGAGAGTCTCCACATATTGGTCCACATGCTGGTGGCCATCTAAAATCAACTGAACATGCTGAAGCCCCAACTTTTCCAATCTTTCTTGGGTATTTACAAGGGCCTGCTCTTGGATATCAAAGGCATAGACCCGGCCTGCTAGTTTGGCTAAAAAAGCCGTATCATATCCATTTCCCATGGTGGCATCCACCACCACATCTTCTTTGGTGATGACTTCTGCTAAAAATTGATGGGCCATTTCAAGTGGTCGAAGCATTGGCACTCTCCTTTTCTTCTAGCTTACATCCTTGGGTACTTCCACGACGACGCATTTCAGTTTCAATAGCGTTTAGGACTTCCCATTTGTTGAGACTCCACATAGGGCCAATCAACATATCCCTTGGCGCGTCCCCTGTAATCCGGTGGATGACAATGTGTTTGGGGATGATCTCCAACTGGTCACAGATGACCTTGACATACTCCTCCTGGCTCATGAGTTGAAGTCGTCCTTCATGATAGTCTCGTTGCATCCGTGTATTGGTCATCAAATGCAAGAGGTGTAACTTGATGCCATCAATTTCATTATCGGTCACACAACGGCGAACATTTTCCACCATCATCTCATGCGTCTCCCCAGGAAGGCCATTGATCAAATGGGATACGATCTCTGCCTTGGGCACCTGTTTGCGAATACGCTTGACTGTTTCAACATAGAGATCATAACTATGGGCCCGATTGATCAATTCAGAAGTCGCTTCATAAGTCGTCTGAAGCCCCAACTCAATCGTCACATGCATGCGCTCTGTCAGCTCTGCTAGGTAGGCCAAGGTCTCATCTGGTAAACAATCCGGACGCGTACCAATGTTGATTCCTACCACTCCTGGTTCATTGATGGCCTGTTCATACCGCTCTCGAATGACTTCCACTTTATCGTGGGTATTGGTGAAATTTTGAAAATAGACCAGGTACTTCTTCACATCTGGCCATTCGATGCATAAAATCAATCTCTTTGTAAAACTGTTCTCGAATCGGAGCTTCTGGGGCCACAATGGCATCTCCTGAACCCGAGACCGTACAAAAAGTACAGCCACCATGGGCGACTGTTCCGTCTCGATTGGGACAATCAAAGCCTGCATCAATAGGGACTTTAAAGGTCTTTTCTCCAAATAAGGTTCGATAATAATCATTCAAGGTATTGTAGGATTTCATACCCTTCATTATAGCAAAAAAAGAGTCGAACTCAAAACGCGAGTTCAACTCCTAGTTGTTAGATGCTTATTTTTGCTTGCCTGTAAAGCGCCATTGAAATCGCAAGCGATCATACAAGGGATACTCAAACTGTAAGACAGCAAGGCCCAAAATCATACTGCCAAGAACGTCTGATGGATAGTGGACCCCAACATAAACGCGGGAAACCACAATGGTCACAATTCCCAGAAGCAGCAAGCCTTGAAGGCAAAAGCGGGCTGTTTTATGTTTTACATGTTGGCTGATGATGATGATCAAACTTCCCAAAACAAGGGTAGACGCCAGTGAATGACCACTCGGGAAAGAAAAGCCTTTTTCCTCTACTAGATGAAGAATACTTGGTCTCGGTCTCTGGTAGATATTCTTTAGAAGAAGCACCAAAAGACCAGTCAATACCAGATTGCTCCCTAGAAAAAGAGCTTCGCTGTACCACTTCTTATAGGCAAAGACCGCCAGCAAAAGACCCACCCAGATGACAATGATCTTGGTATCCATGACATGGGTCACCTTGGTAAAGAAGGCCGTCAGTGCTGCAGGCAGATCGCCTCGAATAGCAGACTGAATCGTGCTATCAAAGCCTGTTAATTGTTGCGGGTAAAAGCGAATCACATACCCAAGAATGACAAAAATGAGAAGGGCGAAGCTTGCCTTCGCCCAATGTTGTTGTTTATTTTTCATAT
>JBKXCY010000170.1:0-3678 GCA_046994005.1 Streptococcus sp. | reverse complement strand
TAACCCCACCGATTGCATCTATGACTTTTTTTGCAATTTCTGTATTTGACATTTGCAAAAATCTCCTTATTTTTTATTGTTTTGAAAACGGTTCACCCGCCTCTACGTTTTTAATTGTACCACGTATTGAAAATATGTCAACCGTTTTGCAGGATTTTTTTGAAACTTTTTTGGACTTTTTGACACATTTTGATAGCATGAAACTATTTTCATTTTAAGACAGGCCTATACTACGCTTTTTAGCACTTTAAACCAGTCTTTTATTTTCATTTTCTTTCATTTTTTCATAGATTTCCAACTTCTCCTCTTTTCTTCAAGCTACAAAATAGATGTCAATCGTTTGACATTTTTTGCCGTTTTTTTCATTTATCGCTTGCATTTTTAATAGGAAATCGGTACTATGGAAGTAAGAAAAAATTCGGAGGAATAAAATGGAATGGACAACTGAACGTCGTTACAGACGTTACGAAGACTGGACAAAAGAAGAAAAGCAAGCCATCCAAGAAAACATGGCGAAATCTCCTTGGCATACACATTATCATGTAGAGCCAAAAGCTGGTCTCTTAAATGATCCTAACGGTTTTTCCTACTTTGATGGAAAATGGATCTTGTTTTACCAAAATTTTCCATTTGGTGCAGCCCATGGGTTAAAATCATGGGTACAAACAGAAAGTGAAGACTTGGTTCATTTCAAAGAAACTGGTGTAACGCTTCTTCCAGACACAGATCTGGATAGCCATGGAGCTTATTCCGGATCAGCCATGCAGTTTGGTGACAAACTATTCCTATTCTACACTGGAAATGTTCGTGATGCAGAATGGGTTCGTCATCCTTACCAAGTCGGTGCTTTGATGGACAAGGACGGAAAGATCGAAAAAATTGACAAAATCTTGATTGATCAACCGGCTGACTCTACGGATCACTTCCGTGACCCACAGATTTTTAATTTCAAGGGTCAATACTATGCTATCGTTGGTGGTCAAGACCTTGAGAAAAAAGGATTCATCCGTCTCTATAAGGCTGTAGATAACGACTATACCAACTGGGTTGCAGTCGGTGATTTGGATTTTGCAAACGATCGGACAGCTTATATGATGGAATGTCCCAACCTAGTCTTTGTTGGAGACCAACCCGTTCTCCTCTACTGTCCTCAAGGCTTAGATAAATCCGTTCTCGATTATGACAATATCTATCCAAATATGTACAAGATCGGGGCAAGCTTTGATCCAGAAAAGGCCAAAATGGTTGATGTATCTGAATTGCATAATCTCGACTATGGTTTTGAAGCCTATGCGACTCAAGGATTTAATGCTCCCGATGGACGTGCCTATGCTGTTAGCTGGCTAGGTCTTCCAGACGTTTCTTATCCAACGGATTCCTATGACTACCAAGGAGCTCTCTCACTGGTCAAAGAATTAACCATCAAAGACGGAAAACTCTACCAATACCCAGTCGAAGCCATCAAGGACTTGCGCGCTGAGAGTGAGGAATTTGCCAACAAGGCACAAACCAAGAACTGCTATGAATTGGAATTGCAGTTTGAAAAGGATAGCCAGAACGAAATCGTCCTCTTTGCCGATGCAGAAGGAAAGGGCTTAGATCTCACATTTGATCTAGCTAAAGGATTGGTCACAGTCGATCGTAGCCAGACTGGTGAGCAATATGCCCAAGACTTTGGTACGAGCCGTAGCTGCTCAATCGCTAACCAAGCGACAACTGCTAATATTTTCATTGACAATTCGATTTTTGAAATCTTTATCAATAAAGGAGAAAAAGTATTTTCTGGTCGGGTCTACCCACATGCAGATCAAAATGGAATCTTGATCAAGTCTGGAACCCCGACTGGAACTTACTACGAACTTGATTATGGTCGCAAAGCTAACTGATGTCGCCAAACTCGCCGGTGTCAGCCCTACTACTGTCTCACGGGTCATCAATAAAAAAGGATACCTGTCTGAAAAAACGATCCAAAAAGTCCAAGAAGCCATGCGAGAATTGGGCTATAAACCTAACAATGTTGCTCGTAGCCTCCAAGGAAAATCAGCCAAGTTAGTCGGCTTGATCTTTCCAAACATCAGCAATGTTTTCTATGCTGAATTAATCGATAAACTAGAGCACCAACTCTTCAAATACGGCTATAAAACCATCATCTGCAATAGTGAACACGACTCCGAAAAAGAGCGCGAATACATTGAAATGTTGGAGGCTAACCAGGTAGATGGTATCATTTCAGGAAGCCATAATTTGGGCATTGAAGATTACAACCGGGTAACTGCTCCTATCATTGCTTTTGACCGCAACCTCTCCCCAGAAATTCCGGTTGTCTCTTCAGACAACTACGCTGGTGGAGTGTTAGCAGCAGAAACTTTAGTAAAAACCGGAGCCCGAAATATTATCATGATCACAGGTAATGACAACTCCAACTCCCCAACAGGCTTGCGTCATGCGGGTTTTGCATCAGTCCTACCTGAGTCCATGATCATTAATGTTTCCAGTGATTTCTCCCCTATTCGCAAAGAAATGGAAATCAAACAGATTTTAACCCACCATAAACCAGATGCTATTTTTGCCTCCGATGATTTGACGGCGATCTTGATCATGAAAGTCGCTAGAGAATTAGATATTCAGATTCCTCAGGATTTGAAAGTGATTGGTTATGATGGAACCCAGTTCATCGAGACCTATACACCTGAACTGACAACCATCCAACAACCCCTCGAAGACATTGCTATCCTCATGGTGGATCTTTTACTCCAAAAGATCGAAGGAAAAAAAGTAGCGACTACCGGTTATTTCTTGCCCGTTAGTCTCCACTCTGGAAAAAGTGTCTAAAAGCAATATCCCCTCAGTAGAAACTGTGGGGATATTTTTTACCAAAAAAAAGAGCCAGTAGGCTCTTTTTACTTATTCTTCTGTCACAAATTGACTGAGGACACCGTTGACAAATCGTGAAGAGGTTTCATCTGAAAAGGCCTTGGCCAATTCCACCGCTTCATTGACTGCGACGATCTGTGGTGTATCAAACTCTGTCATTTCATAAATTCCCAGACGAAGGATATTTTTCTCTACCAAGGTCAAGCGCTCAACAGTCCAGCCGGTTTTCAAATGTTGACCGATTTGTTGGTCTAGTTGATCTTTTGACTGATAGACACCCGTCACGAGATTCATGAGAAAGGCAGGAAGATCGACTTCTTTGTCTTCTGCTAGGTCCTTGTCATGTAGATAAGCAAAGCGACAAGCTTCAACAATGTCTCCATCGTATTCCAAGGCCATCAAGGCTTGGAAGGCACGCTCGCGCAAATCTCGACGTGATTCTAATAAAATTTCATCAGTCATTGAGGAAGTCCTCATTAAACAAGTCTTTCAAGTCTGGTTTTGGAGATTTTTCCGTTGCGATACCGACAACGTGAATATTGACAGCATCCAAGGTTACATCTGCCATATCATAAACTGCAGACTTGATTGCTTTTTGAATGGCTACAGCGACAGATGGTACAGCCACTCCATATTCTAAATAGAGATAGATGTCTACTGAAACTTGACCATCTTCTTCTGTATGAAGGTAGACGCCACGTCCAAGTGAGCGTTTGGATAAGCTATCTGAAACACTCTTGTTTTCAAGCGAATAGACACCCTCTACTTTTGCTGTCGCAATCGCAATAATTTTTTCTAATACAC
>JBKXCY010000169.1:0-3719 GCA_046994005.1 Streptococcus sp. | reverse complement strand
GCTGGATAAAGCATAGTTTCCTTTCTAATTCATGGGGTGTTTCTGATTGTATAAATTGATAATGTCGCGCGTAATCGAATGGCTGACGGTCGCTTGGAGGTTGGTATTATGCGGAAAGACCACTGCGACCGCAATCTTTGGGTTGTTTGACGGGGCGTAAGCCACCACATTGGTATTGATAGCTTGCTTGCCACCGTCTACAGAGGTTTCGGCAGTACCAGTCTTGGCACTGATGGACACACTGGCCCCACGACCAACGGTTTTCCCTGTCGTTAACCCACTCGTCCCATTGGCCACTTGGTAGAACCCTTGCTTGATCAAAGCCATATCTTCAGCCGAGATATGCACCTGATTGAGTTCTTTGGTTTCGATCGTCTTTTTCAACTGACCAAGGCTACCTTCTGCATTATTGTCATAGATGCCTTCGACGACATGAGGACGAACCCGCTTGCCATCATTGGCAACCGTTGCCGCATATTGGGCCAATTGCATTGGAGTATAGTTGTCAAACTGACCAAAGGCATTGGTCAAATAATTACCAACTGTGTACTCTTTCGGAATAAAGCCTGTCGATTCATTGGGAAGGTCAATCCCTGTTGATGTTCCAAGACCGTACTCTGCAAAAGTGGAGCGGAGTTTTTTCATAGCAGGGTCCACTTGATCCACTTGCAAGGTCATATTGGGACGATAAGGTTGTCCCATCATCTTAAGGGCAATTTGGACCATATAGGTGTTGGAAGAGTATTCCAACGCTTCGACAGCATTGATGGGACGGCTACCGTATTGGGTGAACCAAGAATTAATAGGAGCAGATCCTGCAAAAACAATAGGCTGATCGGTCAGCACCTGATTGCCGGAAATGGCACCATTTTCCCAACCAGAAGACAAGGTGGCTCCTTTGACTACAGAACCTGGGACAAAAACATTGGTCACAGTTCCCAAAGCATCTGCTGATAGATCTTGACTTCCGATTTGGTGTTTCATTCCAGCCATGGCAAGGACTTTCCCCGTATCAGGCTCTAAAGCAACCGCGTAGACGCCTTCGGAGAAGGTGGCATTTCCAGCTTGTAACTCAGAGCTAAAGGCAGAGCGAAGAATATCCTCCACTCCTTTTTGGAAATCCAAGTCAATCGAGAGCTTGAGGTTCTCCCCTTTGGCTCCTTTTGCAATGTCGACCACCTTTTCCATGTTGCCATTTTTATCTAGGAGAATTTCTTTTTCACTTCGTTTTCCTTGAAGAACATCCTCATACTCCTTTTCGAGATAAGAGGTTCCAACACGGTCATTGAGAGCATAGCCTTTTTTAACGTACTGGTCAACCTCTTCGGCAGGAAGCCCAGCCTGCTCGGTCGAGACCGTTCCGATGATAGAAGCTAAAGGAGTATCCAGAACCTTGCGATCCCAGCTAGTCGTAATCGCAATTCCTGGAAGATCTTGACTGTCAGCCGCGATGGTCGCAATCTGCTCAGCTCCTAGTGCTCGCGTCGAAATAATCCCCGTCGCAAAGTTCTCCACAGCATTCATTTGACTATAAAGATAGATGATCTTTTTTTCATCATCTGTATAGCCAAGTTTTGAAGGGTCAATACTATCCACAGCTGCTTGATAAATCTTGGCTTCCGGCAGGCGGTTGCCATCAGTATCAAATTTCTTTTTGTCAGACAGGTGGTCGACCACTTCTTTGTATACCTTGGTATTGGCAAGATAATAGTCCACTTCCTGGCGTTCAGTCACCTTGGGATTCTCCACATCAACATACTGCAAGAGTTTTCCAGCTGTCTCTCTCATTTCTTGGGCCGTCATTTTCCGATCCCGCGTAAAGGTCAAGACTTGCTTCCCAACATTTTCCACCAAGGGCTTCCCAGTGGCATCATAGATTTGTCCTCGCACACTTCCTTGCTTGACTGTCTTTTTCGTCGCCTTAGCTAACTTATCCGTGTAGTAAGCTTGGTGGGTAATCTGCATGTAGCCAAGCCGGGCAATCAGAATCAAAAAAAGAAGACAAATCAAACTAAATAACAGATAAAGTCTGCGTGTAATCGAATGATTTTCAAACTTCCGTATTTTTTTCTTCATGAACTTTTTGCCCTTCTATTCTCTGTAACACTTACCTTCCATTTTACTATTTTTCGATCTGTATCTCAAGAAAAGGAAGAGCAATTTACATTATTTTTTTATCATTTCACAATAGAAAAAGAGTCTTTCGACTCCTCACTAATAGGTCACAACGTTGATCGTTCCTTTGTCATACTCAGCAATGAAAATATCCAAAACGTTGTCATAGCCTTCTTTTTCCAATTCAGCTAGCAACCACTCTTCACTTTTCCCAATTGTTTCCAAAATTTCAAGCTGAACCACGCCATCTGTAATAATTGGATATTTTGGATTCTCATCTCCCGAACGGACGATAATCAATTGACCATTTTGCTCAATCACAGCGCGCTTCACATCTTTCAATTGAAAAATCCCTTGTCCACGTAATTTCAAGGCAACATCTGAAGCAGAAAGTCCTTTGGAACGACAAGCTTCTGGATCAAGCTTTCCATTTTTAATGATGACCGTTGGTTTTCCATCGATCAAGTGTTTCATAAAACGAACGTTGGTATTGAGCCATTTCAAAAGTAGAATTAAAATGGTCCACATCAAGAGAATGACCACATATTGGAGAATCGTAATCGAACTATTATAGATGACACCCCCAATAATCCCACCAAGAACATAGTTTTGAATTTGATCTGTGGCAGAATTGGGAGCAAGATTTCCCTTACCGGTTACATTGATAACAAACACCAATGAAATCAGACCTAGCGCTAATTTGATAAAAATTTCAATAAAATTATATGTCATTTGGTGACCTCCACGAGTTCTACATCTGTCTTATACAGATTTATCTTTTCTAATAAGTAGCTATCTGGATCCGATCCAGCGATCGCCCGATAGTAATCTTTCCCAACTTTTAGAATTGCTCCATCTGTAGCTGCAGAAGTATTAACATAGACGGTTTCTTTTTTAACATCCAATTCTTTTGAAATCACTTCAATAAAATGCAGTGAGCGTTGGAATTGGTCATTATTACTTTTACTAATTTGGAAATTGCTGATCCCGATTAAGACAACCGCAACAAGAGTTAAAATGGAGATAATAGATAATTCGCGGAATTTGCTATCGTGTTTCTCCCGATAGGCTTTCACCGCAAAAAAACCAGTCAGTACAATCAGAAAAATCGAGATCCCGATAGTCACCCAATTTTGCTGGCTGATCTGACTCAATACATAGTCATAAGAGTAAAATTTCATAGGGGACACCCTTTCATTCAGTGAATTCAAACTATTATAAATGATTTCAATGGAGATTTCAAGGCATTCAGATCAGAAAAAAACTAAATTTTTGTTATAATAAAATTATCTATTTTGTCAAGAAAAGGAAATACAATGAAACTGATCTCATGGAATATCGACTCCCTAAACGCAGCATTGACCAGCGATTCGGCACGCGCTAAACTCTCTCAAGAAGTCCTTCAAACCTTGGTAGCCGAAGATGCTGATATCATTGCCATCCAAGAAACCAAGCTTTCAGCTACAGGGCCTACTAAAAAACACCTCGAGGTGTTAGAAGAACTCTTCCCTGGATATGAAAATACTTGGCGTTCCTCTCAAGAGCCTGCTCGTAAAGGCTATGCTGGAACCATGTTCCTCTATAAGAAAGAACTCACACCAAGC
>JBKXCY010000168.1:0-3785 GCA_046994005.1 Streptococcus sp. | reverse complement strand
ATCCACTATTCAGGTGGGGATCACCTTGATTACCATCTTATCTGGGGCGAGTCTTGCAGAAAGTCTCGGTCATGTCATTGCTGGATGGATGGGCAATACCAAAACAGCTCTTGCAGCTGGAAGCTTTTTATCTCTAGCATTTTTGACTTATATTTCGATCGTATTTGGTGAACTCTATCCGAAACGAATCGCCATGAACTTGAAAGATGAGTTGGCTGTTCGAACAGCTCCGATTGTGATTCTATTAGGAAAAATTGTCAGCCCCTTTGTTTGGTTGCTTTCAGCGTCGACCAACCTTTTGAGCCGTATCACGCCAATGGAATTCGATGATCCGGATGAAAAGATGACGCGGGATGAAATCGAGTATATGCTGACCAATAGTGAAGCAACACTAGATGCGGACGAGATTGAGATGCTCCAAGGGATCTTTTCATTAGATGAAATGGTAGCGCGTGAAGTCATGGTGCCACGGACAGATGCCTTCATGGTTGATATCAATGATGATACCAAAGAAATCATTGAAAGTATCCTTAAGCAAAACTTTTCACGGATTCCTGTCTATGATGATGACAAGGACAATGTCATCGGTCTCATCCATACCAAACGTCTCTTGAACGAAGGATTTATCAATGGCTTTGATAATATTGTCTTAAGAAAGATTTTACAAGAACCTTTGTTTGTTCCAGAGACCATTTTTGTGGATGATCTTTTGAAGGAATTGCGCAATACCCAAAATCAAATGGCCATTCTGCTTGATGAATATGGTGGGATGTCTGGTTTGGTTACTCTTGAAGACCTCTTGGAAGAAATCGTCGGTGAAATTGACGATGAGACTGACAAAGCAGAAATTGATGTCTTTGAAATTGCGGACAATACCTATGTCGTACAAGGAGCCATGTCACTAAATGACTTTAACGAATATTTTGATGTTGAGTTGCAAAGTGATGATGTGGATACCATTGCAGGGTATTATCTGACAGAGGTTGGGCGAATTCCAACCTTGAAAGAGCGACTCAGCTGTGAAGTCGATAGTCAAAAGAAACACCTTATTTTGACAAATGACAAAGTAAAAAATGGTCGTGTGACCAAGGTGAAAGTTGAAATTTCTGAAATCGTCGAGGAAGATGAAGAAACTAAATCAAAAGAAGATTAGAAAATAGAGGCCTGGATGTGTTCCAGCCTCTGTTTTTTTCTTGTCAGGACCAGTTGAATTTTCAAAAAATTTCAAAAATTTCTGAAATAGTCTTGACATCAAAAATAAATTACGGTAAGATAATACCCATAAATAAAGAAAGCAGAAAATAAACATGAAGCAACAAGCCATTTCCGTTCAAAAATTTTACTTTAGCTACTTTAGATAGTGTTTGTAGACATGATCTCATGGATGCAAACAACCCAAGCAATTTGTTTGTATCTATGTGGCTAAGATTTTTGATGATGGTCCATAGAGCTAGTATCTAAATGGACCGAGGTTTTGTAACTTGTTGGAGAATTTCAAGCATCCGTTTAGAGAATCATCTAAGCGGATTTTTTGTTTATTTTGCAGAAAAGGAGTCAATAAATGAAAGTAGTGAAAAAATTGCTAGCACCTGTCCTGGTTATAGGACTTCTGTTAACATCATTGGTGACCTTACACAATCTAAAGGATGCTAAAAAAGACAATGTCTTTCGAATTGGAATTTCCCAGTACATTACCCATAAGTCGCTCGATGCGACACGAAAAGGCTTTATCGAGGAGTTGAAGAAAGAGGGCTATGTAGATGGGAAAAATATTCAGATCGATTTCCAAAATGCTCAAGGGGAGCAACGAAATCTGAAAAATATTTCTAAACAATTGGCAGAAGAAAGTGATCTAGTCTTTGCGATTGCAACACCATCTGCTCAAAGTTTGGCTAATACCACTAAATCAACACCTATTGTCTTCTCAGCTGTGACCGACCCATTGGCAGCGAAATTGGTGAAAAACTTGAAAGAACCAGGTGGCAATATCACAGGGACAAGTGACCAGTCAGAAGATGCGATCTCTACACAGGTAGATATGATTAAGCAAGTGCTTCCAACAGCGAAAACAGTTGGGATTCTCTATACGCAGAGTGAGCCTAACTCCGTCGTCCAAAAAGACAATGCGAAGAAGATCTTAGAAGCTAAAGGCTATCAAGTGGTTGAAAAAACTATTCTCGATAGTAACAATGTGAAAGCTGCAGCAGATAGTATCATGTCAGAGGCAGATATCGTCTTTGTTCCGACGGATAATATTATCTCTTCTACAATGGACACTGTCAAACAGGTTTCTATCAGCCATAAGGTGCCAGTTTTTGGTGGGTCTGCTGAGATGGTGGCTACTGGTGGTTTGTACAACTTTGGTACCGATTATGAGGAATTGGGAAGACAAGCTGCTCGGATGGCTATTCGCATCATGAAGGGTGAGAAACCTGGAAAAGTCGCAGTTGAAACACCTGGAAAATTAGAATTGCATACCAATAAAGAGATGGCTAAAGAGCTTGGAATTGATATTAGCTCGTTGAAGGTAGAAAAATAGGAGGTTTGAGATGAATTTCGTTTTATCAAGTTTATCAGAAGGTTTATTGTGGTCGATCATGGCGATCGGTGTTTACTTAACATTTCGAATTTTAGATATTGCCGATATGACGGCAGAAGGAGCCTTTCCACTTGGGGCAGCAGTTGTAGCCTCCCAAATTCAAGCGGGAAGAAATCCTTGGCTTGCAACCTTGTTGGGCTTTTTAGCAGGGATGATTGCAGGCTTGGTTTCAGGAATTCTCCATACAAAAATGAAAATTCCAGCCCTCTTGACAGGGATTGTCACTTTGACGGGTCTCTACTCTATCAATATCAAAATTATGGGAGGGGTTCCTAACCTTTCTATTGGAGATGCAGATACCATTTTCAAGAGTGTCATGAAATTTGGACTTTCTAATGAAGAAGCTGTCTTTTTGATTAGTATTTCCTGCTTGATCATCGTCTGTATCTTGTTGACCCTCTTAATGAAGACGCAACTTGGCTTGGTTTTGCGCTCGACAGGTGATAACATCCCAATGAGTGAGGCTAATGGGGTCAATGTAGATAACATGAAGATATTGGGCTACATGATTTCCAATGGATTGATTGCCCTTTGTGGCGCTATGTTTGCTCAAAATGATGGTTTCTCAGATGTGACTTCTGGGACAGGGACGATCGTGGTTGGCTTGAGTGCGGTGATTATCGCTGAGGTTTTGATCCACGAATTGACCATTGGTTGGCGCTTGCTTTCAATCGGGGTTGGAGCCATTGTTTACCGTTTGATTATCTTAAATATTTACGAGATCCCAAATCTCGATCAAAATATGGTTCGTCTCTTCAATGCGATCTTGCTCGCAATTGTCTTGTTCGCTCCTGAGGCGAAAAAACGTCTTCGTGTTCGCGGATTGAAGTTAGGAAATAAGTAGGAGAAAAGTATGGCAACATTATTATCAATTGAAGGTATTCATAAGACATTTGAAGCAGGAACGGTTAATGAAAACCACGTCTTAAAAGGCTTGGATCTCCAAGTGGAAGAAGGAGATTTCATTTCGGTCATCGGTGGAAATGGAGCTGGGAAATCAACCTTGATGAACATCTTGGCAGGAAATCTAGTCGTGGATGAAGGGGATATCTTGCTAGAGGGTAACTCTATCAAAAATACGAGTGTTCGTAAGCGTGCTAAGGATATTGCGCGTGTCTTCCAAGATCCTAAAATGGGGACGGCTTCTCGTTTGACCATTGAAGAAAATATGGCCATTGCCCAACGT
>JBKXCY010000167.1:0-3861 GCA_046994005.1 Streptococcus sp. | reverse complement strand
ACTCAACCACTGCGTCTTGCTCGACAATCCAAAGATAATTGAGAGGCTAGGACTTCTGTCCCACTCTCTTCTTCACATATTGTTCAACTGGATAATCCGCTGGATCTAGGCGCACCTCTTCTCCTGCCACTAGTTGGGCCAGGTGCCAACCAATGAGCGGCCCGGTTGTGAGGCCAGACGAACCAAGACCACTCGCGACATAAATACCAGCTTGATCAGGAACAGCTCCCCAAAATGGTGAAAAGTCACTGGTGTAGGCACGAGTTCCTACGCGCTCACCGACAACTGTTGCTTGAGCTAATTCTGGATAGTAGGTCAAGGCTTCTTCTTCCATTTGATTGAGTAAAGCTTGATCCACCGTCAGGTCAAAGCCCATCTCATTCTCATGAGTAGCTCCCATACTGATCTTGCCCTTTTGGAAGGGAATGATATCCAGCTCTCCTTCTGGCATGACCACAGGAAAGTCATCAGTATCTAGATCTAGCTGATAATCCCTCAACTGTCCTTTTTGCGGACGGACATCCACTTGGTAGCCAAGTGGCTCAAGGATTTGCCCCAACCAGGCTCCTGTTGCTAAGATGACTTGGTCATAGCTTTCTCCTGCCATCTGAAAACCATCATCCGTGACGGAGAGAGCAACCTCTTCCTTGATGACTCTTGCGCCACTGGCTTTGAGAAGAGTTTCCGTCAGAAGCGCTCCTTCTACATGAGCACCACCTGATGCATAAAGGAGCTTCTCAAACCCTTGCAGACCTGGGAATTGTTGGGCCACTTCTTCTGTAGTCAAAATCGATAAGTCTCCGATTAAGGGAGATTCTTCCCGTCGACTCAGCGCCAACTGATAGAGTTCATCTAATTTCTCTTCCTTTTTCTTAAGGAGATAGACCCCTGTCTGCTGGTAAAAGTCTGTTTCGATTCCGTCCTTGGCCAGGTCCTCTACCAATTCTTGGTAGAAATCAGCTCCCAGACGAGCCAGACGATACCAGGCCTTATTCCGCCGTTTGGAAAACCAAGGGCTAATGATCCCAGCCGCTGCCTTAGTTGCTTG
This sequence comes from Streptococcus sp., assembly GCA_046994005.1. Taxonomy (GTDB): domain Bacteria; phylum Bacillota; class Bacilli; order Lactobacillales; family Streptococcaceae; genus Streptococcus. The sequence goes on along the minus strand of JBKXCY010000167.1, from coordinate 2,813 downwards.
GCCAACTCCGTGATCATAGACGGTGACATCTATCTGTACTTCCTTTGATAAATAATAGGCTGCAGTGGATCCAACGATCCCTGCACCGATAATGGCAACTTTCATGATAACCCCTTAGATATGATAAAAAGGATTGGTGCTGGCTTGACTGCCAATCACTTCGATCTCCCACGCTTCTTCAGACTTCCACTGATTAAGTTTTTCGACTAGTTTCGACACAAAGAGAACTTCGATATGGTGACCTGGATCCAAGGCCAGGAGACCATCGCTCAGCATGTCCTGAGCTGTGTGGTAGTAGATATCTCCTGTGATGTAGACCTCTGCTCCCTTGGCGATAGCATCCTTGTAAAAGGATTGGCCACTTCCGCCACAGATAGCGACGCGCTCAATGACCCGATCCAAATCCGCCTGGTCATAACCAACCAAGCGCAAAGCATCTAAGCCAAAAGTTTCTTTTACCTTATGAGCCAACTGGCCAAAGGTTTGAGCTGGTACTTGACCAATACGGCCGATTCCGAGTCCTTCTCCTGTCATGCTGAGGGGCTCTGTATTTTCAATTTCTAAAAGCTGGCAGAACCAATCGTTGAGCCCATCTGGGACAATATCAATATTGGTATGGCTGACATAGACCGCAATATCATGCTTGATCAAGTCAATATAAATCTGATTTTGAGCCCGATCGGCAACCAGATCCTTAATGGGACGAAAAATGGGCGCGTGCTTGACGATGATCAAGTCCACTCCATGGGCGATGGCTTCCGACACCGTCTGCTCCCGGATATCCAAGGCTACCATGACCTTCTTGATGTCTTTTTGCAGGGTGCCGACCTGTAAGCCACAGACATCTCCCTCCATGGAAAGTTGCTGGGGACAGTAGGCTTCATAGCGTTTGATGACTTCACTTGCTAACATGTAGAACCTCCTTGATGTGAGCGATGCGCTCTTCTAACGATGCTCTGGCAGATTGATTCTCGACAGGGACCTGCTCCAAGGCAAAGGCTAATTTCTCCACTTCCTTGGACCACTTTTTGACAAAGGCTGGTGCTTGTTCCAGCATCAAATACGGACCAAAACGCAGTTCCTTAGCTGACAACTCTTGAGAACCCTGTTCCACCACGAGGATCTCATAAAACTTCTCATTTTCTTCTAAGATGGCTTCATCGACAAGGCGAAAATCATGATCTACTAACCAAGCCCGCAGTTCATCCTCCCGATTATTGGGTTGCAAGACCAAGCGAGAGACACCGGCTAATTTCTCAAGCCCTGCTGCTAGGATATCTGCAATCAAGCGCCCGCCCATTCCTGCGATAGTGATGCAAGAAATGTCATCGGACAGTTCAAATGCAGCCAAACCATTAGCTAGGCGGACTTCAATCTTGTCCTCTAAACCATTATCAGCGACGTTTTGAAGGGCAGACTGATAAGGCCCCTCTACTACTTCTCCTGCAATAGCAGCCTCAATTTTCCCTTCTTGCAAAAGCGCGATTGGGAGATAAGCATGGTCACTTCCCACATCCAACAGACGCGCTCCAGCTGGGACGAAGCTAGCCACCAAGTCCAAGCGATTTGATAATTTTGTAAATTCCATGTGCTACTTTCTAAACTTTTATTCCACCCTTTAGTATACCATGTTTGCACCATTAAAAAAAGGCGCGACGGCGCCTTGTCAAATTGCTTCTATATTGTTCTAGCTAGATATATAAGTTGAGAAATCTCTTATTTTTGGAGCCAATAAAATACGTATTGAGTTTTCCGCAGTGAGAAAAGTGCATAGAACTATTTTGTTTCATGCACTCGGGAGTTTTGAAACCTTAGGTTCAAAACTAAGTCATGGAACTTCTACGAAGTTCGCTGACGTCCGGACTCACCTAAGGAAAATCTCAATACAATTGAATTATCTATGCTTAGACTTTAGTCAATTTCCTTATATTCTACTTCCAAGCCACGTTGCACTGCTGGGCGATTAGCAATTTTTTCTGTCCAAGCTTGCAAATACTTGTATTCCTTCACATCTAAGAATATTCCCGCACGATCCCAGACCTTGTCTTGGGCAAGGCGGCCATACCAAGACCAGATGGCAATATCCGCAATGGTATAGTCATCTCCTGCGATATAAGGTTTGGTCGCCAATTCTTTGTCCAGTAGGTCCAATTGTCGTTTGGCTTCCATGGCAAAGCGGTTGATGGCATACTCGATTTTTTCAGGTGCATAGTGGAAGAAATGGCCAAAGCCTCCCCCTAAGAAAGGTGCAGCCCCTGTCTGCCAGAAGAGCCAGTTGAGCACTTCGGTCCGTTTAGCAGGATCTGTCGGGATTAATTTGCCAAATTTCTCTGCTAAATACAAGAGAATATTAGCAGATTCAAAGACCCGAATCGCTTCCTCTCCTGATTGATCCAACATGGCAGGAATTTTCGAGTTTGGATTGATGGCTACAAAGTCACTGCCGAATTGATCCCCATCACCAATCTTGATGCGATAAGCGTCATAACCCGCATCCACACCCAGCTCTTTGAGCTCTTCCAGCATAATGGTCACCTTAATCCCATTTGGTGTTGGAAGGGTATAGAGTTGGAAAGGCTGATCCCCTTTTGGAAGAGTCTGTTCAAAGCGGGCACCTGCTGTTGGTTGGTTTAAGCCACCCCAGGCTCCTCCCATTTGACTCGGCGCTTCCCATACTTCCGGTAATTGATAGTCTGACATCTCTGTTCTCCTTTTTCTAAGCTAGTACTAGCATATCAAATCCAGGCGTTACTTTCAAAAATCTGCTACGCTAGCTTTACTTGACTTTTCTGGTCAAAATGATAGTATAGAAA
>JBKXCY010000166.1:0-3875 GCA_046994005.1 Streptococcus sp. | reverse complement strand
CGTTATTGTTTCAGGCACTTTTCTCACAGCAGAAAGTTTCGGTATTTTCTTGAATCGATTTAAAAATTGGAACTCATTTATATTTTTTTTTTTGCAAAATCGCTTAACTTATTTTACTTTAAAGTAGTCTGTCTACATTCTAAAAACAGGATGTTAGGATCATGCCTTTTTGCTTTCTTACAAACAAGTTGAACAAGGTGATCAGATCTTTTTTCATTTGCCAAAAGAAAAACCTTCTCCAGAAGGGTAGGAAAAGGTTGGGGGATTTAGTTCCAGCTAGCAAAGTCGCAGACACTAAGAATGATCGTTCCAATTTCAATGGGGTCCTCTTTCGCACCCGATTCTAACCAGGTAACAATTACAGATTCGATCGTAGCGATGAAAATTTCTAGACCATACTTGTATGGAACTTGAAAGTCTGAAATGATGTGTTCTTTAGCGTGGGGAGTATCGTCCAGTGCATGAAGGGTAAAACTTCTTACCAATTTACTAAAGTCTGAGCAACAGGATTGTGACAATGCATATATAAAATCATAATTCTCTTTAATAGCGGTCAACACATTGAGAAAGTTTACCTTGACAGGACTTCCTTCAACGAAGAGGCTATCCAATTCTTGCATCATGTCCATTTTCATTTGCTCAAACATGTCGTATTTATCGACATAATGCAGATAGAAGGTCCCGCGGTTAATTCCAGCGGTTTCGGTTAATTGTCGAATAGTGATGTTGTCAAAAGGTTGTTGCAAGAGCAGTTTCGAGAGTGCATTCCGTAAGTCTGACTTGGTTGTTGTTTGTCTTTGGCGTACCATATGTTCCTTTCTGTAGTTGTATAAATCTGTTTCTATTTATTTGATGTTGAAATAATTTATAGGTTAAATAATTTCACTCAACTAATAAATAGCATTATACTCCAAAAAATAAATAGACAATAATTCTCATTTTTGTACAGATAACGAAAAGTGTACAAAATTTTACAAATTTATGAATGACGGGCAATGACAAGATTTTGTGAAAATCTCACAACAACTAGTGATTAAAAATAATTCCCTCCTCAAAAAATGGTCAGGAAATTTTTAGGAACACAATAGAAAGCAAGAAAAAAGGAGTGGGACAGTAGCGCTTTGCTGACTGTTCCACTCCGCCTTTTTTATTTGATAAAGGTGGTGTAGATCAAATTGAAATTTAAGACCGTTAAGACGATGGCGACCAGATAGCCTAATAAGGTATTCCATTTGGCGTTGACATGTTCTCCCATGATTTCTTTATTAGAGGTAAAGTATACCAGAGGAAAGATGGAGAACGGTAGGGCAAGCGATAGGAAGACTTGGGAATAGACCAAGAGGTCATCCAAGACATGCTCTTGATCTCCAAATAAAATAGCTACAGTAATCACAGGAATAAGAGCGAAAATCCGGGTTATAAGCCGTCTCATCCACTGCGGTATACGGAATTTCAAGAAGCCTTCCATAACGATTTGACCGGTCAACGTTCCCGTAATGGTCGAGTTTTGACCACTAGCCAACAAGGCTATGGCAAAGAGGGTCGACAAGAATGGACTGGCAATTGCCCCTGCGATTTGGTTGTCCTTGAGAGCATTGTACATGCTGGAGAAGGCATTGATCTTATCACCATGTCCAAAGAAGAGAGCAGCCCCAAGGATGAGGAGTAGAGAATTGACGACAAAAGCCAAGCCCAACTCAATATTGGAGTCCCAGGTCATAAAGCGTACGGCACGCTTGATATCAGCTTGGTCCTTGTAGTCCACTCGACGGGTTTGAGAGATGGATGAGTGAAGGTAGAGATTGTGGGGCATGACAGTGGCTCCGATAATCCCAAGAGCCAAGGTCAAGGCTTCATTTCCTTTTGGAAGCCCGATCCCTAGTACTTCTTTTTGAGGTAGATAGCCGGAAAAGATCCCACCGATATCTGGTTTCGATAGAAAGACCAGATAGGCAAAGATGACTAGAATCGTTAAGATCAGAGTCAAAACGATGGCTTCAATTTTCCGAAAACCAAGGTGCATCAATCCCAATAAGAGGAAGACGTCAAAAATGGTGATCAGAATGGAAAAGAGCAAGGGCCATCCAAAAAGGAGGTGGAGAGCGATCCCAGATCCGATAACTTCGGCTAAGTCTGTAGCCATAAGGGCTAATTCAATAACGACCCATAAGGTATAGCGAAGCCATTTAGAGAGGTGATGAGCGGTTGTTTGAGCTAGATCCTTACGATGAACAATCCCTAATTTTCCAGCCATTTGTTGCAATTGCATGGCAATCAAAGAAGAGAGGAGAACGATCGATAAGAGAAGGTAGCGATATTGGGCACCGCCGACCACACTGGTAATCCAGTTACCAGGGTCCATATAGCCAACGGCCACCAGACCACCTGGTCCTGAAAAGAGAAGAAGGTTTTTCCAAAAAGAGATTCCTTTTGGCACCTTGATGGACTGATTGATTTCTTGAAGAGATTTCCTTTCAATATGTTGTGAACTCATAATGAGCCTTCTTTCTAAGAAATAATTCAATTTCACTTTAATTATAGCATAAAATTTATAATTGTCCATTAGAATTAGAGGTTTTCTTGCCCTTTTTAGTGAAAAATCCTTTGAAACTCAAAGAAATAGAAAGAAAAGAACTTCCTATAAATCGTTGCTTCAGGCTGAAAGATTTTTGGGGCTTTGTTATAATGGAGAGAAGGAGAAGATCATGACTAAAATTGCTTTACTTTCAGATATTCATGGAAATACGACAGCTTTGGAAGCTGTTCTAGAGGATAGTCGAAAAGCCAAGGTGGATGAGTATTGGCTCTTAGGAGATAGTTTGATGCCTGGTACAGGTAGACGTGCGCTCTTGGAGCTTTTAGAGGAGTTACCTATTACGGTCAAAGTCCTTGGAAATTGGGAAGATAGTCTTTGGCGCGCTATGAGGGGGATGTTGGATAACACTAGACCAAGCCATCGCTACCTTATGCGCCAGTGTCAATATATTCTTGAAGAAATCACACCTCAGGAAATTGAAGCCATGCAGGAAACGCCCATGCAGGTCCATAGAGAAATCGCAGGTTTAAAGATCGGTATTACCCACCACTTACCCGATAAGAATTGGGGGCGTGAATTGATCCATATTGGTGAGCAGAAGGATTTTGATCGCTTGGTGACAAACCCGTCTTGTGATATTGCAGTCTACGGCCACATTCACCAGCAATTTTTCCGCTATGGTTCAGGCGGAGAACTGATTATCAATCCTGGCTCGATCGGTCAACCTTTCTTTCTGGAAAAGAATCTTCGCAAGGACCTTCGGGCCATGTATGCTATTCTTGAATTTGATCAAATGGGCCTAAAAGATGTTGATTTTAGACGGGTGGACTATGATGTCCAAAAAGAACTACAACTCGCAAAAGATCTCCATCTTCCTTATTACCAAGTGTATTATGAAAGTTTGGTCAATGGTATTCACCATACCCACAATCATGAGCTTCTTCATGAGATTGAGCAGAGAGAAGGTCATGATCGAGAAATCGATGCTTGGCTAGAGGACTTCTTCCAATAGTGTAACTATTGACATTACAACTAAAAAGAGTATAATAGGAATAACGAAAGTCGTACCTTGACGGTTGTTCAATAGATTCTACCTTCAAAAGGGGTAGAAAGGAGTGAAGTTATGCAAATTTCGAGTCGCTTTACCATTGGGACTCATGTCTTGATCATGATTGCTCTACAAGGAGAAAAAACAAAAGTAACCAGTGATTTTTTGGCAGGAAGTGTTGGCGTGAATCCTGTTATTATTCGAAAGACCTTGTCTCAGTTAAAGAAAGCGGGATTGATCCATGTAGCGCGTGGGACAGGAGGAGCTGAACTCGCTAAAGCAGTCGATGAG
>JBKXCY010000165.1:0-3878 GCA_046994005.1 Streptococcus sp. | reverse complement strand
TCCCTAAACTATTCACTAACTTAGTTGAAAGAAAATGATCGTTTCTTTCAACTAAGTGTCGGAACTTAAAAAGTCCATGGGACCTTCCCTAACGCATTCACTAACCTGTAATGTTGTTGTTTAAATCAAAAAATGATTTAATTCGTATATGATTAAAATCGTAAAAAGGAGTCGTTATGTCATTAGCTAAAGATATTGCTAGCCATCTTTTAAAAATTGAAGCCGTTTATTTGAAACCAGAAGAACCTTTTACTTGGGCATCTGGGATCAAGTCTCCTATTTATACAGATAACCGTGTAACCCTCGCTTATCCTGAAACTCGTACCTTGATCGAAAATGGATTTGTAGATAAAATCAAGGAAGCCTTCCCTGAAGTAGAAGTAATTGCAGGGACAGCAACTGCAGGGATTCCTCACGGAGCCATTATTGCGGACAAGATGAATTTGCCATTTGCCTACATTCGTAGCAAACCAAAAGACCATGGTGCTGGAAACCAAATCGAAGGCCGTGTACCTCAAGGTCAAAAGATGGTCGTAGTGGAAGATTTGATTTCTACTGGTGGATCTGTCTTGGATGCTGTCGCAGCTGCCAAGCGTGAAGGGGCAGATGTCCTTGGTGTGGTGGCTATTTTCACTTACCAATTGGAGAAAGCTGATAAGAAATTTGCGGAAGCTGGCGTTCAACTTGAAACCTTGTCTAACTACACAGAATTGATTCATTTAGCAGAAGAACAAGGTTACATCACTTCTGAAGGTTTAGAGTTGTTGCACCGTTTCAAGGAAAACCAAGAAACTTGGCAAAATAAATAATAGGACGGAAGCGTTTCTAACGCTTCTTTTTTATACTCTTTTCACTAGTTGGTGGTTAACTTGAATCTCAAAGTAAAATCCGGTATGATAGTAGTAATTGTTTTTATGGATGAAGCAAAAACTATTTTTAAGGGAGGATAAGATGTCAAAAGAAGATTATTTGCAAATGAAGAAGCAGGCTCGGGTCTGGTTTACCGTCAATATCATCATCAGTTTGATTGCTATTGCGGGAGGAATTTTAGTGGTCATAAGTAAATCACGTCATATCCCATTTTTACTGATGGCCTTGGGGGCACTGACTTTGATGAACCAAGTCTTGGTTACCCCTGCTTTCAACGCCAAAAAAGAAGCTGAGGAAGAACATCCAGAATGGAAGAGTTTGTCTACTAAAGATACTAAAATAACTGCAGAGAATGTGCAAAAAGGGTTTCTTGTATCCATTACGGCTCTTCTGATTGTCATTATTGGTTTCTTTATGTTTTATCGTCCTCTTCCGACAACAGACGCAGGAACTGAAGTGATTAAAACCTATCGCGAGATCCAGTCTGTGCCAGAAAATTCGACAGAAAAAGAATCTAGCACGATCTCCAATTTGACTCCGAAAGACGTTCAAACTTTACAAGAATTGAAAGAAGAGATAGAATCCAATGGCCCATCAGATTCAAATTCACTAGATCTCAACAAAGCAAAAGATCTTGCAGAAAAAGCGCAGCAACAGAATTGGTTGAAAAGGGGAGAATAAGATGACTTTTTAAGGGATTTGAAACCAACTAGTTTATGTGAAAGGGTAAAAAATCAATGACAGTAACAATATTCTGGCTTAGTTTGGGCATTCTGACCCTTGTTTTCTTGATCATGCTGCTTATCTTTTACACCTTGTATCGTCGTGAAATAAAAGTGAAAACAGAATCAACCGCAAGAGTTATGGGAGAAGTAGTTGCTTTTGATTCCAAAAATCAACTGCTTATTTCACTGCCTGTGGTGGAGTATCAAGTCGGGGGCGAAAGATACCAAAAGACCTTCACCTATGCTTATTTTAGGGAGACTTCTTCCAAATCTAGGCAGGCCAATGTTTTCGATAGAACCTATGTTCTTGGAGCCGGCAAAAATCTGGATTTGCGGATGATATTCCCAATCGGGTCTCCCATGACAGTCTTTTATAATCCAGTCGACCAACAGATCGGTTTTGCCGAACGATATGCCGGCTTAGTCGGTTTCTATAAAATCGGAATGATTCTAACAGTTGGGATTTATCTTGTATTATTATGTATTTTAATCCTAGTATTTTAGGTCTGTTAGTTAAGGTTAAGAGTTAAAAAATGCTTCGATAAAATGAGTATGTTTATAGATTACATTTCAGAACAGTTTTTCTTTGCACTTTACAGTTGATAGTCAGTCAAAAACAGCAGAAATGCTGTTTTTTTGATATAATGGACCTATGTTATCGAAAAGTAAACGTATTCTATTTGGGATGCTTCATGTTGTCATGTTGCTAGTGATGGTCCACTGGTTCTTGATCAGTGTGATCTATCTGAGAGAGATTTCATGGCTAGCAATTTTAGGTGCTGGATTGCTATTTCTGCTAGCCTGGCTCAAACGCGATGGGCTAAAGAGTGCCTTTGCTTGGTTGACTCGGCATAAAAAAGGCTTCTTACTTGGAGCGGTTGTCTTTCAGTTGATTGTTATGGTTTGTGCGGAGCTCTTTATCCGTCGGGATGCTGCGGTTGTTTTCAAAGGGGCTTTTGATCTTCTTAAGCAATCTTCCATCACCAACTATCTCAGTCGCAATCCCAATAACATTCCGCTCTTTCTTTACGAGAAGTTTTTCTATGTCTTATTTGGCTCTAGCGGTCTGTGGGTCATGCAGGCTCTCAATATCCTCTATGTCAATCTGGGTGCAGTCCTCTTATATAAGCTATCCCAGAAGCATTTCAATCAAAAAACGGCTGATCTGGTCTATCTCTTCTATGTGAGCTTGATCTGTTACTCGCCTTATTTCTATTCTATGTATACGGACATTCCGCCTCTTCCATTGATTGCCCTTCAGTTATGGTGGGCCTTGGATCTCTTAAAGGAAGATCAAGCAGTCTCCTGGAAGAAGATTGTTGGCTTGGGAATCTTATCTGGCGTGACCATGTTGATCCGTCCAACGACGATTATTGTCATGATTGCCTTTTGGGCTGTCCTCTTCTTCAGAGGAAATTGGAAGGCCTTTGGAAAGATTGCTACGGTGACGGTCATGATGACAGGCTTTGTCTTTGCAGGATTGAATACAGCGGTCAATCATCAAAGAGTTGTGCCGATCTTGAAACAAGAAGGGTTGGCTAAAGGACCGCTCTTGTTTATCAATCTGGGCTTGACAGATATGGGACATAACCAAGAAGATATGAAAGAGGGCTTGTTGGCTTATATCGATGAGGATAAGCGCTCAGATTACAACAATGGCCTCTTTAAAAAAGAAAATGTGATCAAAGAAATCAAGCGCCGTCTCAAGGAGTATGGACCGTTCGGTTTGATCGGGCATATCTACTACAAGCAATCCTTGACGGTAGCAGAAGGGACTCTAGGGTGGCTTTACCGAGATGTAGAGTATGAGAAGACGCCTTTTATCAATCCTCTCTATGCACCCCTGACTAAAAATAATGGTCTGGCAAAATGGGTGCGGACCTATTTTCTCAGCATTGATCGCCCACAGTACAAGTATTATGAATTTGTCAAGCAGGTGATCTGGATCGTCCTATCAGCTGGTTTGGTTGGAGCTTATCTCAAACGTCGAGATACAGATGATTTTAACTTCCTTTCCTTAGCGGTCTTTGGTGGTTTGCTCTTCTTAACCATCTTTGAAGGTGGGAAGACCCGCTACCTCATCCAATTCTTACCGCAAATTTTACTAGTCGCTTCGATCGGTCTAGCAGGATTTACCAAGAAAGAAAATACATAAAAGCTCTGACTTGTTTGACAGGTAGAAATAGAGAGTGGAACAGAAATCGGTAATTCGTTAGAATTCGATTTCGACGTCCCACCTCCGCACAGTTGAGTAGGGCTGTAAAAGCTGATGAAATCAGCGTA
>JBKXCY010000164.1:0-3937 GCA_046994005.1 Streptococcus sp. | reverse complement strand
CAATAAGGGGCCGATCACTCCATCACTTGCATTTTCTGCGACGGTTTCAATTGTTGCATTACAAATTTCAGGTATGGTAAGCTGATCTGTTTCTCTCCCTACGATCATTCCCACTTGATACCTAGCCTTCTCAATGGAACCAGACTGAATTGCCTTATAAACTTTCAGAGCTTCAAAAGCCAGAGAGCGAGTTGCTAAACAGGTGTAGGCTAAATAAATCCACAAAATCCAATAAAGAATCGGGTGAAGCTGACTAGCCCCCCACAAGATTCCATACGTGATGGAAACTGTCAAGCTAACCGTAGAGAACCACAGAAGTATTCCAAATAGAAAAGGAAATTTTGTTTTTAGGTTCTCAAGTTTCAAACAAGCATAAATAAAATTTCCAAACAGCTTAACTGGGTGGGGCCAAGAATAAGGGTCTCCAATTAACCAATCAAGAAGAAGAGCGATAAAAATTGCAATAATTATCATTATTTTGACTCCAAGATATAATCAATCCAACTCATAAGAAGTTGTTCCTTTTGATAAAAATGAACATGAAGATAACTTGCAAAAGTTCTCCCTTTCTGGTAGCCCCCTGTCCAATTGGAAACCACTTCTCCATCTATTTCTTTTCTGAGGTCTAAAACTGTTTTTTCAGAAGTATTGAAGATAATATCAAACCCATAGCTGAACTTCCGTACCAGACGGACCAAATACAGAATCTTCATTAGTGGTTGGAAAACAGTAACCAAAACGTTTTAGTCCGCTGGTCATCACACTAGTGCCATCAAATACCCCAACCATTTTAAAGAACTGATCTTCAATCTCAAGATTTTTCCCAAGATACATCAATCCTCCGCATTCAGCATAGATTGGGATTCCTTTTTGATGAGCTTCTAAAACTGATTTTCTAAACGAGCGATTGTTAGACAATTCATTTGCAAACAGCTCTGGATACCCCCCACCAAAATAATAAGCATCAGCTTCTGGTAAGCGTTCATCATGCAAGGGACTAAATGGAATCAGATTCACATTAAAACTTCTCAATAAATCAAGATTATCTTCGTAATAAAAGTGAAAAGCATCATCAAGTGCATAAGCAATGGTTAATGGAGTGGTATTTTGAAGTTTGAATGGAGAAGAAAGTTTCACTGATTCCCTATCAACTTTCTCCAATAGGCGATCAAACCGAATTGTTTTTTTAGCCTGTTCTCCAAGAATAGCAAATTTTTCTTCAAGATCATCCATCTCTACGTCAGGAATCAAACCCAAATGTCTAGAAGGAAGTTCAACCTGAACATTTTTAGGGAAATAGCCCAAAACCTCAATATTAGTGTAGCGTTCAATCGCTCCCTTAATGAGTTGATAATGCGTTTCAGAAGCAACACGGTTATAATAACACCAACGATTTTTACATCGGGTCAAATGAAGAAGTGCCATGTACAATTGCTACCGCTGTTGAAGTTGATTTCCCATCAATAATTAAAACGACAGGTAGATTGAGCTGTTTTGCAACAGATGCAGAAGAGGCACAATCTTTATCAGTTCCTAAACCATCATAAAGCCCCATTACCCCTTCTACCACTGCTACATCGCAATTTTGATGCCATCGATAATAAGACCACTTCAAATAATCAGTATTTGGAATCAAAAAATTATCTAGATTACGAGACGAGTTCTTCGTTATGCGACTATGGTAAGAGGTGTCAATATAATCAGGACCTATTTTATACGGTTGAACTTTGTACCCCATGTCTGTTAAAGCTCTTAATACAGCTAGTGTTACTGTTGTTTTTCCACACCACTAGATACACCAGCTAAAATAAACTGCTTCATCCTAACACCCCAATCTCTTGAAAATAAAAAGAGCTACAAAAAAAACACTATTTTTTGTAGCTCCGTTGCTTTATTAAATTACTCAGCACCTCGTTGTGCTCCATTTGGTTCTTCACATTAAAGATGCTTTCATTCTAATATAAATTATAGGATTTGTCAATGAAAAATTGTAAACGCAATCAAAAAAAGAGCACGCTTGTGGTGCTCCTTATAAAAAATTTATTATAACGTTGATTATCCTTGCCAATCTGCTGGATAAGTCACATAAATGAATCGTGCCTTATCTTTAACAGAAAATTGAATATCACTTCCCTTTGGAATAAAGATGATTTCACCCGGACCAGCACTCATGACTTCATCACCAGAAATAACATCCAATCGACCTTCAATGACATAATCTACTTCATCATAATCTAAATGACAAGGGAAAGTTGTCTTGTCAATGGTCATCAAACCTAAGCCAAGTCGAGGACTTTCTTCAGTGTTAAAGATCTCGTGTATAGACTTGATGGTCTGGATTTCCTGTATCCAAACGATCTTCAGGACGAACATCTAAACTTGGTAATGAAATAGATGCTACACCAGCTTTACTAACACGCTTAGCCGAACCTTTCCCAGCCAATTCTTCTAAAAGAATTTTGCGAACCAAAGATTCAATATCTGTACGATTATAATCCATTTATTTTTACCCCCAATTAGGCTTCTTTCTTAGTCAAGAAGTAGGCAAGTAATACAGCAGTCACCCCACCAACAAACTTACCAATCATCATTGGAACAATCATTTTAGCATTTTGTCCAGCAGTAAATCCTAAGTGGTCCCCAATTACAAATGATGCAGATACAGCAAAGGCAATGTTCAAGATTTTACCACGTTTGTCCATATCTTTTAACATTTGGAACATGGCAATGTTGTTTGCCAAAGAAGCAACCAAACCAGCAGCCCCTACTTCATTCATACCTAATGATTTACCAATAGCTGAAAGAGGTTTGTTGGCAACTTTTGTAAACACTGCAACTAAACCAAAAGCTCCAGCCAATGTTACTGCAATCGAACCAACAACAACAAAGGCTTCTTGAAGTGTTTCTGCACCTTTTGGATACAAATTAATCAACCATTCATTTCCTGTTAAGAGTTGTGCAGCACCAAATGCTAAACCTAATGTTGCAATCACAACAATAATTTGACCAAAGATTTCAAATCCTTTAATCATTCCATTTGGAATAAGAAGTAAACCTAAGAAAATAAGTGCAGATACAATTACGATAGGGATCAAGTTGATTAACAAAGTACCAAATGATAAACCTGGAACTAGAAGTCCACCAACTAAACATCCGACAGGTACGGTTACCAAACCGTACAAAATACCACGAGCCAAGAAAGGACGATCTGATTTTTCGATAATTCCTAAAGCAACAGGTATTGTAAACACGATTGTTGGTCCCATCATAGAACCTAAAACGTAGGCCGCAAAATCACCAACAGCTTTATCTTGCGCTAAGCTTAAGGCTAAAGGTGCTCCACCCATATCATTTGCGATAAATGTTGTTGCAAAAATCGAAGGATCCGCACCTACCAAACCATAAAGAGGTACAATAACAGGTTTTAATAAGTCAGCCAACAAAGGAGCTACTACCATAATCCCTGCCATAGAAAGCGCTAACGCCCCCATAGCCATAATTCCCTCTTCAAACTTTTCACTAAGGCCCAATTTCCCGCCGATACATTTATCAACTGCACCGACAAGCATAAACAGAACCATAATGTAAATGATAATTTCATTTATACTCATAAATTAATCCCTACTTTCAATAATCATCCAGTTGATACTCAACTTTATCAATGATACCTATTATGACCATATCTACTGGGACATCCTGTCTATTCAAACTCACACGAGCTGAACTTCCTGTAGTGACCAACACTTGATCACCTTCACCAGCACCAATACAATCAGCAGCAATGACTAAGGCAGGATCTGTTTGATGGTCATCCAGTTGCCGCTCGACCACTAAAAACTTTAATCCATTAAGTTTTTCATCTTTTCTCGTAGCCCATAGACTTCCTTTCACTTTCCCAACAAACATCTCGCTACTCCTTATTCTTCTATTATAATAT
>JBKXCY010000163.1:1267-3938 GCA_046994005.1 Streptococcus sp. | reverse complement strand
CCTTGTAGCCACGTGCAGTCATCTCCTCCATGATCAGGCGGTGATAGGCATAGAGGCGATAAGGCGAGTAGTCAAAGACATAGTTGACCGTCGCGTGCTTCTTGCCCCAGCCATTGCCTCGAAGGGCGCAGCATTCCCGGTGTTGGCCGAGAAGCTGGGGACGAGGGAGTTTGGGAATCAAGTCTTGGTGCCAGAGTCTCATCTATTGACCTCCTAGTAGTGACGACTCTTGCAAGTAGCGATTGGGATAGCGCTCCAGAAGCCTTTGGATCCCCTTGATGAGATCCTCCTGGCTAGCTTGCCCATGCTGGTATTTCTCAAGTAGCAACATGAAGTCGGCCTTTTCCTCAGGAGTCGCCTGCTTTTTGAAATAGCCCCAGATATGCTGGAAGGCATTGGATACCTGGCCACGATTTTCCGGCAAGGCCAGCGCTTGCTGGATCAGGTCCTCGACATGACTGACCTCCACCTGGTCTTGCTTGAGGTATTCCCGGATCTCCTTGTAAATGTTGCTGGAATGACTCAGCACCAGGTATTTATTTTTCGCCCATAGGACTTGGCAGTGATGTTTTTGATCCACTCTTGTCTCCTTTTGATCTTCTCTATGAATAGTCCTTCCATTATACCATGGAAATGAGTGAAGTCATAAAAAAGAAGCCAGACTTTTGTCCAGCTTTTTTAATTAATTACAAGGCTGTGATGGCTGTGATCAAACCAAAGATAATCCCTGGTGCATTAGCTGCAGCAAGTGGAATATCGCGTTCTTTTTTGAAGAGTCCGTAGTAAACCCAAAGGCTACAGTTGATGGCTGCGACAAGGGGTTGAATAAAGTTCCCTTTGTGACCTGCGAGGTTATCCATGATTTGTGGGAAGTAAGACACATACATCATAACAGACATAAAGGTCGCAACCCAACCAAGAATTTTCATTTGTTTTTCATTCATTTTGAAACTACCATTTCCTTTTCTTTTTTTAAAGTATGCACTATTCTACCTTTTGTCCTTTACAAATTCAAGTCTTTTTTTCAAATGTTACCGAACTGTAAAGTGTCACAATCTTGTGATTTTGCAGGAAGATGGATTTCTTTTTGAGAGGATCTTCTCTCTAGTTTCCATTTTTTGACACATTGTCTAATTTTGTGCGAATGTAATCGTTTTCATCTTGAATAGCATGCAAATTAATTGCATTATCTTCCTATTTATGCTATTTTGATACACAGAGGTAAAATTTTATGAATAAACAAAAAATCAACCAAATCGTTGGCTCGATCGGTGCCTTTATTGGGATTATCGTTTTCATTGCCTACATCCCACAAATTATTGCTAATTTACAGGGAAATAAGGCCCAACCTTTCCAACCCTTGTCAGCTGCTATTTCTTGCTTGATCTGGGTCATTTATGGTTGGACAAAGGAACCTAAAAAAGACTGGATTTTGATCATTCCGAATTCGGCAGGTGTCATCCTAGGGGGATTGACTTTCCTTACATCACTTTAATAGAAAGTGAACAAAGACTGAACTCTACGGGTTCAGTCTTTTTTGTGTATCCCTTTGAAAAACAAAATCAATCGCAGTCGGTTTTCGTACAAAAAAGCCCGCTATGAGCAAGCTAAAAAAATTGACAATTCTTTTCTTTGAATAACCTATGCTGGATTATTGTGCAAAAATATCCAAATAATATCTGATTATTATTAGAGTATATTGAAACTTTCCGCTGTGAGAAAAGTGCCTGAAATAATTATGTTTCAGGCACTCGGAATTATTGAGACCTTAGGCTCAATAATTAGTCATGGAACTTCTTCGAAGTTCGCTGACGTCCGTACTCACCTAAGGAAAGTTTCTAATTTAATTTGAGTTTCTTTTCCTAAATCTGCACAATCTTGCGATAACTCCGAGAGGTGATCCAAAAGACGATTAGGTAGGTGATGAGAAAGACAGCACAGACGCTGAGGGTCACGACGAGGACTTGGCCACTATTGATGACACCGAGCACTTTGAGAATGAGGCGGATCATATGGTAGGCAAAGGCCAGGTGGACAAAGGCAAAGATGAGGGGGAGGAAGAAGACAGTCCGCACTTGACGGTTGATGGTCCGTTTGACCTCATCTTCATTAAGCCCTACCTTTTGGAGGATGACGAAGCGGTCACGGTCTTCATAGCCTTCTGAGATTTGCTTGTAGTAGATAACGATGACGGTTCCGACCATAAAGATCAATGACAAGAAAATACCGATAAAGAAGATGCCGCCAAAGAGGCTATTCAACTCTGCCACATCATTGGCTCGGTTGCCTCCATAGATAAATGTTCCTTGGGCCTGTTGGCTACTCAATTCATCGATCATCTTGTCATAGCTGGCTGCCAGCTTGAGTTGCTGGTCTTCGTCAACATTGACATTGAAGCCACCATAGATATTGGTATTGATGGCAAGATCCGGAAACTGAGCGACAAAGGCTGAAAGGTCTGGCACGATCAGGTAATTGAAATCCTCCGTCAGCATATTAAACTGATTTGGAACATGATCGGTGATAAAATCCTTGCTCACTTCTTCCTTGACTTGGAAGTCTTGCCCATTGATGGTGAACTGCTTTTGCCCTTTAAGAGCCTTGTTATGAGCAAAGAGGATGACTTGGTTGCCGGTCAGATCGACCTTTTCTCCGGTCATTTGTTCATAGC
>JBKXCY010000163.1:0-1257 GCA_046994005.1 Streptococcus sp. | reverse complement strand
GTTCATAGCTAGCTGCATCAAAGACCATAAAGACAGTTTTGGGAGTGACGTTGCGCTCATCAGCTGGATAGACGGTGAAAGCCGTGCCATTTTGTGATTTAACTCCAAAGTTGGCATAGGTCATCAGGTCACGATTTTTGATCTCAAGATGATGCTCAGAGGCAAATTCATCAAATTTCTGGTTGATTTGCTCTAGGTCTACCCCTTTTCCTTGGACAGAGAAATCATGAGGAGACATGATCTTCTTGATCGTTTCACCACCGATATAGATGTTGGTCGCAGCAGAAATGGTTACCAATACCATGGTCGAGAGGATGGCAATGGTCGCAAGCCCCACTGCATTTTTCTTCATGCGATAGATGAGGTTAGAGACCGAGATCATGTTGTTGGGTTGGTAATAATAGTTCTTCTTTTTCTTAAGCAGATGCAAGAAGACGGTGATCCCAGCATTAAAGAGCAGGTAGGTCCCGATCATGACCAAGATAACGGCTAAAAAGAAGGTCACAAGCGCAATGATAGGGTCTTTGACAGACACAGCTAGGTAGTAGCCAAAACCGAGAGAGGCTAAGCCAAGGATGGTTTGGGGCCACAAGAAGCGGGCTTTCTTTTCACCACTAGCCTTCTCACGCGTCAACTGCAGGGCATTCAAACGGAGAATGCGCCAAGCATTGAGAAGAACCAAAAGGCCAAAGATGAGACCAAAGGTGACAAAGACCAGGACGACAATCCCAGGTTGGAAGGTAGATACCAGCTGGACCTTCATCTTCATGAGTTTCAAGAGGAAGGCAAAGATCAGCTTGTCAAAGAGAGCTCCGATCAAGACTCCGGCTGAGATGGTTAGAAAGCCAAAAAGCAAGAGTTCCTTGAAAATCATGCTGATGAGATGGCGTTTCTCAAGGCCCAGCATGCTGTAGATGCCCAGCTCCTTGGAGCGGTTTTTCATGACGAAGCTATTGGCATAAAGCACGATGATGGCCCCCGCGACATTGACCACGAAGAATCCCAAGCTGAGGGTGAACACTATAGAAGAGCCCCCTCGAAGCTCGGAAATGCGAGGATTAAAGGTCAGGGAGTCAAAGAGATAGGCGATGGTCACTGCGAGAATGACCGCAATAGCAAAGGGATAATAGAGCTTGCGGTTCTTGATCAGATTAGAGCAAGCTAATTTAGTGGTTAATCGTAACATCTACTCCACCTCACTTGCCATGACCGTCAAGGTATCCGAGATTTCTTGGAACATCTGACGCTCTGTCTTTT
>JBKXCY010000162.1:0-3985 GCA_046994005.1 Streptococcus sp. | reverse complement strand
ATATGAGAGTTAGTAAGAAATAGTTGACTTTCACTTGAATTTTCTGAAGTAGTAAAAAGAAATGTAACGATAACTCGTTACATTTCTCGGAAAAATTGAGACAAGTGGCTCAATTTTTAGGCATGGAACTCTAAAAGAGGTCGCTGCCGTCCGTACTACTTTAAGAAAATTTAGTTGAAAGAATAGTACTATTTCTTCTTAGGTGAGTGAACTGCCAAGCCAAGTACATCCGCAAAAGCTTCGTACATCACTTCTGAGAAGGTTGGGTGCCCGTGGATGGTCTTGAGCATTTCTTCTACAGTGATTTCCATCTCAATGATGGTTGAAGCTTCGTTGATCAATTCAGCTGCTGCTGGACCAATGATGTGAACCCCAAGAACTTCTCCATATTTCTTGTCTGCAATAACTTTAACAAATCCTTGAGCCGCATCTGATGCAATGGCACGACCGTTCGCCGCAAAGTTAAACTTACCGATTTGAACATCGTATTTCTCACGAGCTTGTTCTTCGGTTAAACCAACAGCTGCAACTTCTGGAAGTGTGTAGATTGCTGCAGGAGTCAAGTTCAATTTGGCAACAGCATGATTTCCCTTAAGAGCATTTTCGGCCGCTACTTCACCCATACGGAAGGCAGCATGAGCCAACATCTTGGTACCGTTGATATCACCTGGTGCATAGATACCTGGAACAGACGTTTCCATGTATTCGTTAACTTTGATCCGTCCACGATCCAATTCAAACTCGACTTCACCGATACCTTCAAGGTCTGGAACACGGCCGATTGAAAGAAGGGCTTTGTTGGCGATGATATCATCTTTTCCTTCGACCTTGATACGGAGTTTACCATCTTCTTCAATGATTTCTTGCAATTTAGTATCCGTCAAGATGGTCATACCCTTGCGTTCAAGTATCAAACGAAGGTTCTTAGATACTTCCGCATCCATAGCTGGAACGATGCGGTCCATCATTTCGATAACCGTAACTTTTGAACCAAAGGTCATGAAGGCTTGACCAAGTTCGATACCAACAACCCCACCACCGATGATCACGAGGCTTTCTGGGACTTCGTTCATTTCAAGAATATCGTCACTGGTCATGACAAGGGATGATTCCATACCAGGAACGTTAATCTTGCTAACTTTTGAACCACCGGCAAGGATGATTTTCTTCGTTTCAAGCAATTCAGAACCATTGACCAAGACATTCTTATCTTTAGTGATAGTACCGATTCCTTTATGAACATCCACTCCGTAGCTACGAAGAAGCCCTGCAACACCACCAACAAGGGTATTAACAACTTTAGATTTAGTTTCTAAAAGTTTGTCCATATCAACAGTGAAGTTAGGATTTTCAATTACGATACCACGATTTGCTGCATGACCGATGTTCTCGATAATTTCAGCGTTGTGGAGGTAAGTCTTAGTTGGGATACATCCGCGGTTCAAGCACGTTCCACCAAGTTCAGATTTCTCAACGAGAGCAACCTTACCACCTAATTGAGCTGCCTTAATAGCAGATACGTAACCAGCAGGACCCCCACCGATCACTACGATATCATAAGCATCATCGCTCTTATTGTCATCGTTTGAA
Organism: Streptococcus sp.; assembly: GCA_046994005.1. Lineage (GTDB taxonomy): Bacteria > Bacillota > Bacilli > Lactobacillales > Streptococcaceae > Streptococcus. The sequence continues at coordinate 2,395 of JBKXCY010000162.1, read as the reverse complement.
GCACTTGCTGCAGCTGGTGCTGGACTCGCTTCTGGTGCTGGACTCGCTTCTGGTGCTGCTGCTCCAGCGGTTGGGATGTTTTCCCCTTCTTCACCAAGATAACCGATTACTTCTGTTACAGGAACCGTTTCTCCGTCCCCTTTCAAGATAGCGATCAAGTAGCCGTCTTCTTCCGCTTCCAACTCCATGCTGACTTTGTCTGTCATGATTTCAAGGAGCACTTCTCCTTCTTTTACAAATTCGCCGACTTTTTTATTCCACTGAACGATTTGTCCTTCGGTCATATCTACGCCGGCTTTTGGCATAATTACTTCTAAGGCCATTTTATTTCCCTCTTTTTCTTGTTTCTATTCTCTCTCGTTGATTAGACCAACATTGAAATCGGGTCTTCAATCAAGGCTTTCAAGTCTTTCATGAATTTGGCACCAGCCATACCATCGACAACGCGGTGGTCAATGGTCAAGCCCAAGCTCATGATTGGACGAATGACAATTTCACCATTTACAACAACTGGTTTTTCAACCGTTGCACTAACTCCAAGGATGGCAGAGTTTGGTTGGTTGATAATCGGTCCAAATGATTGAACGCCAAACATCCCCAAATTACTGATAGTAAAGGTTGAATTTTGCAATTCGCTTGGTGCTAATTTACCGTCCAAAGTACGTCCGATAACGTCCTTAAAGGCTACGACCAACTCTGACAAAGTCATTTTTTCTGCGTTATAGACAACCGGTGTCATCAGTCCATTGTCCATCCCAACTGCCATCGCTAAGTTGACATAGTTATGAGTAATGATGGTTTTGCCATCTTCTGTCAATGACGCATTGATGTATGGGTATTTCATCAAGGTCTTAACCACTGCTAGAGAAAGCAAATCTGTTACAGTGACTTTCTTGCCAGTGGCTTCCATGATTGGATCCAATACCTTTTTACGAAGGGCCAACATTTGAGACATATCAACGTCATAGTTCAAAGTAAAGGTTGGTGCTGTCAAGTAAGATTCCACCATCCGTTGAGCGATCACCTTGCGCATTGGTGTCATCGGAATCCGCTCGATCTCACCATAAGGTGTCACATTATCTGGAGCTTCCTCCACCTTCTCGATTTCAGCAGGTGACTTAATGGTCTCATTCTCAATATTTTCAGGAAGGAAAGCAAGGACGTCCTTCTTCATGATCTTACCACGATGACCCGTTCCTTGAATCTCTTGCCAAGCAATATTGTGTTCTAAAGCAATTCGTTTTGCAAGTGGTGAAATGCGAACCACATTTGTGTCTTTATATGTTTCCACGTCTTCTTTGTGGACGACCGTTTGCGCCTGAACCAGAAATATCATAGAGGTTGATCCCAAGATCATCCGCCAATTTTCTAGCCGCAGGAGTCGCTCTTAGCTATCATCAGCCATGACCTCTCCTATTCTATTATAAGATACTAAGGGCGTAAAAGTCTCAGTGAAAATAGGAAATTGACGCGCTTTGTTTCTAGGAAATTTATCTTTTTCACCCAGACTTTAGCCCGTGCTCTAATCTAAGATAACGGACGCAGAGAACTTTGTACCTAAAAAGATACAAAGTTTCCTCGTCTAATTTAAATGATATTACATAATTTATGTTATGTATTATTCTTTGTTATATGTTTTACGAATGACTTCTTTGATGCTTTCAACTGTTGGAATCATTGCATTTTCAAGGTTTTGTGCGTAAGGCATTGGCACATCTTCCCCCGCACAACGGCGGATTGGTGCATCCAAGTAATCAAATGCTTCTGATTCAGAAATGATAGCTGAAATTTCACCGATATAGCCACTTGTTTTATGAGCATCATTGACAAGGACTACTTTTCCTGTCTTCTTGACAGAATTAATGATGATCTCTTTATCGAGTGGGACCAAGGTCCGTGGGTCTACTACTTCTACTGAGATCCCTTCTTCTGCTAATTCTTCAGCTGCTTGCATCACGCGACGAAGCATTTTCCCGTAGGTTACGACAGTGACGTCAGTTCCTTCGCGTTTGATTTCTCCGACACCAAGTGGAATCGTGTAGTCTGGATCAACTGGCACTTCCCCTTTTTGGTTGAATTCTGATTTGTATTCAAGAATGATAACGGGGTTGTTATCACGGATAGATGACTTGAGCAGTCCCTTCATATCCGCTGGCGTACCAGGAGCAACAACTTTCAAACCAGGAATATGAGTAAACCAAGATTCCAAAGATTGGGAGTGTTGGGCTGCAGAACCAACTCCGTTACCAGCAGCACAGCGGATTGTCATTGGTACTTGTCCTTTTCCACCAAACATGTAACGAGTTTTAGCTGCTTGGTTGACGATATTATCCATGGCAATAACAGAAAAATCCATGAAAGTCATGTCAACGATTGGACGAAGTCCAGTCATAGC
>JBKXCY010000161.1:0-4008 GCA_046994005.1 Streptococcus sp. | reverse complement strand
AAAAGACAGAGCGTCAGATGTTCCAAGAAATCTCGGATACCTTGACGGTCATGGCGGGAAAGGAGGATCATGATGTTTAAATTAACGAGTAAATTAGCTCTTTCCAACCTCAAACAAAATCGTAAGCTCTATTACCCTTTCGCTATAGCCGTTATTTTAACGACCATGATCCTCTATAGCTTTATCGCCATGGCAACGACCCCTCACTTAGAGGCTTCTTACGGAGGACGAACGGCGAGATATGTCCTTGGTTTTGGTTGTTTCGTCGTCCAGCTGGTCGTCATCATTTTAGTGGCTTATGCCAATGGCTATGTCATGAAAAATCGTTCCAAAGAACTGGGACTCTACAGTGTTCTGGGGATGGAGAAGAAGCACCTCCTCGTCATGACCTTATGGGAATTGCTTATCTTCTATATCCTCACAGTTGGCGCGGGACTGGGTTTGGGACTCTTATTTGATCCCTTGATTTTTGCCTTACTCCTAAAATGTATGGGTCTACCAGTCGTCATTCAATCAACCTTCCAGATAGGGGCTGTTCTTAACACTTTACTTGGGTTAGCCTTAGCTTTTGGCCTCATTCTCTTGTTGAATTCTTTACGCCTTTTGCGCTACAGTTCCCTCCACCTCATGCAACAAAAGAAAGCAGGAGAGAAGAAGGGAAGATTCTTGCTGGTCCAAACTCTGTTAGGTCTAGGTCTCTTAGGAATTGCTTTCTATTTGGCGCTCACTGTTGAGCGTCCAGTTGCGGCCGTCCAAAGATTCTTTATTGCTGTCATCTTGGTCATTCTGGCGACTTATCTCTTATTCAACGCAGGATCGATTACCTTCTTAAGAATTCTTAAAGGTCGGAAACCCTACTATTACAAGCCGGAGAATTTTATCTCTGTTTCCAACTTAATAGCTCGGATGCGAAAAAATGCAGCGGGTCTTGCGACCATTAGTATTCTTTCCACCATGGTCTTGGTCACCTTAACCGGGTCGCTCAATCTCTTTATTGGAGGGCAGAATTACCTAGATACTATGTACCCTTCGGACTACAATTTTAGTGTGGGACATATGCCTTCAGATGCTGAAACAGAACCGGTTATTGAGGAGGTTCAAGCTATTATTCAGAAAACAGCCGATGCGACACATCTGTCAGATTATCAGGTGGCACAGACAACATACTGGTCGGCTGAAATTCGAAAGATTGATGGAAGGATCTTAGAGGTGTATGACCAGTCCGATCAAGAAACTGGTCAGGAATTGAAGACAGAAGGAGTAGTCTACTTTTTTGATCAGGCGACTTATGAGCAACTGACCGGTCAAAAAGTTGAGCTTGGGGAAAATGAAATCCTAGCCTATGGGTATCAATATCCTGGAAGATTAGACGCGCAATTAGAAATCAATGGGAAGACCTTTACGATTAAAGAAAAACTAGACTCCAATTTTATCCAAGGAAAACTCCCTCAAGCCGACCTGTTTCAACACCAAATGGGCTTGTATCTTGTCCTCCCTGACTTGAACCAACTGGGACTAAAAATTGATAAAAATTTGGAATTCTCTATTAGTGCTAAAAATAAAGAAAACCAAGATTTTATAGCTGGAATGGCCAAAGAGCTTCATTCGACAGACAAAATGAGTCAATATGGTGCGACTTTGTTTGGTGGGGTTGATCGATACAGCATGGAGAAGGAGTGGCGTGAATCAGCAGGGACAATCCTCTTTATTGGGATTTTCCTATCGGTGATCTTTCTATTGTCTACGGTACTCGTCATTTACTACAAGCAGATTTCAGAGGGCTATGAGGACCGGGATAATTTTGTGATCTTGCAACAAGTAGGGTTGGACCAAAAGCAAACGGCCACCACCATTCGCAAACAGATTCTCACTGTCTTTTTCCTTCCTTTATTCTTCTCCTTCCTCTACCTAGGAGTGGCCTACAAGATGATTGCAAAGATCGTTGCCCTCTTAGGAGCAACCAATGCGGGCTTGGTCCTTCAAACGACTCTTTCTATCTGCGCTGTCTTTTTCATCTCCTATATTCTCGTCTTTCTTCTGACTTCTAGAAGTTATCGGAAGATTGTCGTGCGATAGCGTTCGAGTCTATAAAAGATTAGAAATAAGATGAAAAATACAACATTTTGTTAGCACAAAAAACACCGAGGATTTTATCCCCGGTGTTTTCTATCACGATTATTTCACGTGTTTTGCAAGTTCTTCTTGCGCTTTTTTGTTTGATTCTTCTTTTTCTTTCAACCAATTCTTATAAGCTTTTTCATGTTCGGCAGTTGTAACTGTCTTATCTTGAAGTTTTTGGTATTTGAAGAAGGTTGTTTCACCTTTAATACCAATTGCAGAATTTGCTGCTGAGAATGGTGTTACCTTCGTGATAGATGGTACTCCACCCTTAGAGTAGATTGGAAGAACCATTGCGTTTTCAGTCAACCAAGCTTGGGCATCAGCGTATTTTTCATAACGTGCATTGGTATCCAATTTTTCAGCATTGGCAGCATCTAGCAATTCTTTGTATTGATTCAAACCAATTTTCTCGATGAGCGCTTGGTCTTTCTTAGGATCAAGTCCCATACCAGTCAAGGTTGAACCATCTGTTGGGTTCAAGATATTCAAGTAAGTAGATGGGTCTTGGAAGTCAGGTCCCCAACCAGTGATATCCATGTCAAAGTCTTTTTGATCTGGTGATTGGGCGAAGTAAGTCGCGTTGTCTGCATCATCTGTAGACAATTTTTGAACATCGATCACGACATTGTCTTTACCAAGAGCTGTTTCAATAGAGCTCTTCATAGAGTCTGCTTGTTGGACAAGAGTGCTAGAAGATTGGTCTACAACATAGTCGATATGGATTGGGAATTGAACACCTTGTGATTGCAATTCAGATTTAGCTTTTGCAAGTTCTGCTTTGGCTTTGTCCGCATTATGCAAGCTGTCTTGAGCATCAGCAAAGCTCACACCTTTCCACTCATCTCCTGTTGCGGCAAGTTTTTCTTCAACGAGCGTACCGAAGTCTTTTCCGTTGGCTTGCACAAATGTAGGTGGAACTAGTAGGGTACGAAGAGTTCTTGATGCTCCCTCTGTACCATTAGCTTGTGCACTGTATGAAGTTCTATCCAAAGCGAAGTTCAAGGCTTGACGGAAGTTTTTGTTTTGAAGAGCTGTCTTGGTGCTGTTCTTTTGTTCGTCAGAAGTCTTCTTCGTATGACCGTAGTTTTGACGGTTGACGTTGAAGTAAGCGTAGTAGACAGTAGAATCTTGTTGAGAATAAACGATGTTATCCTTGAATTTCTTCTGAATTGTGCTGTAAGTTGAGCTTGTTGGGAAGAGACGAGCGGTAGATAGGTTCCCATCTGAGAAGTTACGAGCAAGATAGTCTTGGTCTGATCCATCGAAGTAAGTCAATTTAACCGTATCGATGTGAACATTTTTCTTGTCGTAGTAATCAGGGTTTTTATCCAATTCGATTTGTGATTTTGAAGTGAATGATTTCAAAATGTATGGACCATTGTAGAGGATACCATTTGGTTTCACGCTACCAAAGTCTTTCCCAGCTGATTCCAAGAATTTTGCATTAACTGGCATCATAGTAGCAGTCGTTAATTTAGAATTCCAGAAAGATTCTGGTTGGTTCAAAGTGTATTGAAGAGTGTGATCATCAACAGCTTTTACCCCAACGGTTGAGAAGTCTTTGGTTTTCCCGTTTACATAGTCATCCAAGCCTTTGACTGAGTTTTGAACCAAGTAAAGAGCATCTGATTTTTTATCTGCTACGTATTTTAGAGATGTCACGAAATCTTTTGCAGTAACGTCAGCGTATTCATTTCCTTCTGAATCATACCACTTCGCATCTTTTCGAAGCTTGTAAGTATAAGTCAGACCGTCTTTTGAAACAGACCAGTCTTCAGCAAGAGCAGGCACTAGGTTACCGTATTGGTCGTTTTCAAACAAACCATCGACCAAGTTGGCAGTAATGTCGCTTGTAGTTGCACGGTTTGAAGTCAAATAGTTCAAGGT
>JBKXCY010000160.1:0-4023 GCA_046994005.1 Streptococcus sp. | reverse complement strand
ATGATTTCCTTAGCAAAATCCTTGGACCACTCCAGCTCAGCCGCAGCCTTGGTTGGGCCAAAAGCCTTGAGACCAGCTGCATTGAAATCATCCACGATTCCAGCCGCAAGGGCATCATCTGGACCGATAAAGGTCCAAGCAATATCATTGACTTTTGCGAAGTCAATCAGCTTAGAATGTTCGGAAATTCCGATATTGACCAAATCCAGACCATCTAATCGCATCCCGTCATTACCAGGAGCCACAAAAACCTGCTCAACGTCTGTAGACTCCAACAATTTCTTAGCAATCGCATGCTCACGACCGCCAGATCCAACAACCAAAAGTTTCATCTCGAACCTCTTTTGCGAATTATTTTATTAAATTATATCATAATCGTTCGTTTTATTCTAATGATTTCAGCAAAAGTCTCCTATTTTCAGTAGAATCCAAACATTTTTTGCTATTTTCTCCTATTTCTCATTTTTTTCCGAATAGTATAGGTGAGACCTACTAATTGACGAAAAGGAGTATTATGCAAACAATCAAAAAATTTGTCGTACTGACTTGTGCGACATGGGGGATGCAAGCCTCTATTGCTCATGCAGATCAAGCGACCAATGCTATCTATGCCGAAAAAGGGCAGCTGATGATTCATCTTGGAAACGTCCCGGATAAATATCAAAAGATCCAAGTTCCCGTCTGGTCTGACCAAAATGGTCAAGATGACCTGATTTGGTATCCTGTGCAACGCAGTGACAAGGGATTTGACCTACAAGTGCCATTGACCAACCATTCTGATCAAGCCGGACTTTATCATGTCCATGTCTATGGGATGGAGGCAAATGAACAGTTAACCGGTCTTTACCCTCTCACGACCAGCGTCCAGCAAAAAGACCTGGCTTCTTCCCAGCCCAAAATCATGATCACACCCATCTCCTCACAAGAATTTGAGGTAGACCTGAAGTTATTCGAAGACGTTGACGAAATTGTCTTCCCCATCTGGTCTGAAGAAAATGGGCAGGATGATCTGGTCTGGTATCCCGCAAAGAAGATTGCACCTGGACATTTCCAACTTCGCTTTCAGGCTCAAAAACACAAGGGAAGTGGTCTATTTCATCTCCACGTCTACCAGAAAAGCCAGGGACAATTAAAAGGGCTATTCCCCACTACATTTCAAGTAGAAAAGGCAAAGCTAAAGCTCACTCCACTCGCAACACATCCGGGAAACACCTATCCCATTGGTGAGTGCACCTGGGGAGCCAAAGAATTAGCCCCTTGGGCCCACAACTGGTGGGGAGACGGTGGCATGTGGGCAACTAGTGCACGCGCTGCTGGATTCCGGACAGGAGACACTCCAGAGGTCGGCGCTATCGCCTGTTGGGACAATGGGGGATATGGCCATGTCGCCTTGGTTACGGACGTCGAACATGACCAAAAAATTCAGATCCAAGAGGCTAACTACAACGGCCATCGCTATATCGACAACTTCCGCGGTTGGTTCGATCCGACCAACCCTATCTGGGGAACCGTCACCTACATCTACCCAGATTAAGGTCTTCATAACCAGCAGAAAGGGAGTGGGAAAGAACTCAGACTATTTAAAAGGAGTTCGTCTTCCCACCCCCGCACAGTTGATTAGGTTATCTTTGGAGCTTAAAAAGCGAAAAAAGATACCAATCAACCACTGCGTCTTGCAGTTATTCCTATCAAACATCAAAGGCTGGACATTTTTTGCCCAGCCTTTTTTGATTAATGTCTAAAATGTCTCACTCCTGTGAAGATCATGGTCAAGCCGTATTTATCAGCGGCTTCAATTGACTCTTGGTCACGGATACTGTTGAATTCTATTTCATGTACTTTTCTAGACTTATTTGAATTTTTGGCATGATTTGGTGCATGACTTTCAGATTCGTATATGCTAATGCCATCGCTATGAAAAGGTAGACAATGACTGACAACAGGGACATTTCAGAAGGCCAATAGTGGAAAATGATCATTAAAACAATGGGTAATTCTAGAGTTACTGTGACAACCCCGGGAACATAACCTCTAAATTGCAGACACATGATATAATGGATAATGAAATGAGATGTATATGCTATTACAAAAGCTAAATAGAGTACGGTGTTGTGGGTCATTTGACAAAGACCAGAAATAAATAGCAAAATGATAAACTCCTCTAAAACACCTACTGCAAAGGCAGAGCCCTGCGTAACAGAACCAAAGAACGGTTTCTTAAAAGTCACCAACTTTTGACGATACCGTTTTTTCCACAAGGGCATAAAGATCATTTCTTCAAAATCGTGTAAAATAAATAAAATTGGTAGCATCCAAACATCAAAAAGAATGCCCATATCTTCACCTCCTTAATAACAACTAACAATTGTACAATGTTAAACATAAATGATAATCATACATCGCGCGCAACACTTTTAGTATAAAGACAAACTGTTACAAAAACAAGAGGTTCAGTGAAATTGGCACAGTTTGACCAATAGTGTGACAGGAAAGGAGAACCCCATGGAACATCAAACACGGCAATGGCTAGAGGAAGCCTTATTCGATTTATTAGCAACTAAGAAATCCCTGCACAATATCAGCATTGCAGAACTCAGTGAGCATGCTCAGATTGCTAGACGCACGTTTTATCGTTATTATCATTCAAAAGAGGAGGTTCTTACGAACTATTTAGACCGCTTAATCCAAGACTATATCATCGAACTTCAAACAGAAAAACTGACTAATTTTGAGGATTTAGTAAACTTTTTCTTTCGCTATTGGAGCCAGTACACTGAGTCATTAAAAATCTTGCAGAATGCAAACCTGCTCGTGCTTATCTTGCAAAGGTCTTATGATAAGCTTCCTGATGCTTATAGTACTGTCATGGCGCCTTGGCATATCACAAACACTAATAAAAGACAAATCACCTATGATATTCGATTCATTACCGGCGGTCTCTACAATATTTTTGATGAATGGTTAAAAACAGATTACCAGACAATGCCTGTTAATGAGCTAGTCATTACAGCATTGAATACCATAAAACGAATGAAGGATAGTTAAGTGAGAAGCTGAGTTTTCGAGATTAGTTATATGCAACTCCAACAAATCATTTTCATAATTTCTAAAACTAAAATGCTTATTATTTTAGCCATACAAAAAGAGAAGATCACTTGCATCTTCTCTTTTTGTTAGCGATCAGTCATTCATGATAGTTGATAACGAGCTAATTTTTAAATAACCATTAATGTCTAAAATGTCTGACTCCTGTAAAGATCATGGTCAAGCCGTATTTATCAGCCGCTTCGATTGACTCTTGGTCACGTACTGATCCACCTGGTTGGATGATAGCCTTAATCCCTGCTTTGGCGATTTCTTCCACATTATCTGCAAATGGGAAGAAGGCATCTGAAGCAAGAACAGCGCCGTCAAGACGGTCTTTAGCTTGGTCAATAGCGATGCGGACAGATGCCACACGATTGGTTTGACCTGGGCCAACCCCAAGGGTCATGTGGTCGTTCGTCACGATGATCCCATTTGATTTGACGTACTTGATAGCCTTCCAAGCAAACTCAAGAGCTGTCGCTTCTATCTCAGTTGGTTGGCGTTTGGTAACCACTTGCCAGTCAGCTGGACTTTCTTTCACCACGTCTTGGTTTTGAACGAGGAGACCACCAACAACACCGGTGTATTCTGCTTCTACTTCGCTAGCATCTTGAGCGTCAAATGGCAATTCAAGGATCCGCAAGTTTTTCTTTTTATTGGTCAAGATGGCTAGCGCTTCATCTGTATAGCTTGGTGCAATGATGATTTCAAGGAAAACACCGTGCATTTTTTGAGCTGTCGCAGCGTCCACTTCACGGTTGAGAACGACGATACCACCGAAGATAGATACTGGGTCAGACTCATAAGCGTAGTCCCAGGCAGTCTCGATGTCGTCAGCTTGACCGATACCACATGGGTTCATGTGTTTCAAGGCCACAACAGTTGGACGGTCTTTGAAATCACGGATGATCCGGATAGCGGCATCAGCGTCACGGA
>JBKXCY010000159.1:0-4035 GCA_046994005.1 Streptococcus sp. | reverse complement strand
GGCAAGACCATGCGCAAAATTATCTTGCCACAAGCAACTAAACTCATGCTTCCAAACTTTGTTAACCAATTCGTCATTGCGCTGAAAGATACGACGATCGTTTCTGCGATCGGATTGGTCGAACTCTTCCAAACTGGTAAGATCATCATTGCTCGAAACTACCAAAGTTTCAAGATGTATGCGATCCTTGCCGTTTTCTACCTCGTGATTATCACCTTGCTAACACGATTTGCAAAAAAATTAGAAAAGAAGGTTAACTAATGGCTAAATTAAAAATTGATGTCCATGACCTCCACAAATACTATGGTGAAAATGAGGTCTTAAAAGGAATCTCAACAAAATTCTATGAAGGGGATGTGGTCTGTATTATCGGACCGTCCGGTTCTGGTAAATCGACCTTCCTTCGTAGTCTTAATCTCCTCGAAGAAGTTACAAAAGGTCAAATTACCGTAAATGGATATGATCTAACCGATCCAAAAACCAATGTTGATTTGGTCCGTGAAAATATCGGGATGGTTTTCCAACACTTCAACCTCTTCCCTCACATGAGCGTCCTAGAAAACATTATGTTTGCGCCAGTAGAGCACAAACTGATGACTCGCGAAGAAGCTCAAAAAGTCGGGATGGAATTATTGGAAAAAGTTGGTCTCGCAGATAAAGCCGATGCCAATCCAAACAGCCTTTCCGGTGGTCAAAAACAACGTGTGGCCATTGCTCGTGGACTCGCCATGAATCCAGATATTATGCTCTTTGACGAACCCTACTTCTGCCCTTGACCCTGAGATGGTGGAGAGATTGAACGTTATGAAAGAGTTGGCAGAGCAAGGCATGACCATGATCATCGTTACCCACGAGATGGGATTTGCCCGCCAAGTAGCCAACCGCGTCATCTTCACAGCAGACGGTGAATTCCTCGAAGACGGCAAACCAGACCAAATCTTCGACAACCCACAACACCCACGCTTGAAAGAATTCTTGGATAAGGTTTTAAACGTTTAAAATGATAAAAACGAGTGGGTTCCTGAAGCATCTAGCAATTTTGCTAGATGCTTTTTTAGGACTAAAAGCATTTTCAAATTGAAAATGCTTTCATTTTAACTAATCTGTTGCTGAGCTGTCTGCATCTTGTAAACATCTGTGCTTGCATTAGCTCTTCATGAGTACCATGCTCAACAATATCGCCATCCACCATGACAAGAATCATATCGGCATTTTGAATGGTAGATGCGGTGAGCAATGATGTGCTGGTCCGTCCCTTCATGAGCTGATTGGGTCTTGAATCAAGACCCTGTCCGAGTATCGATGGACGATGTCGCCTCATCTAAGATCAAAATCTTGAACTGAAAGAAACCGCGCAACGTTAAGAGTTGTTGACCTTGGGACAAAGACTTCCAGCATCTGAAAGATACGTATCGTACCCTTTTGGCAACTGCCGAATGAAGAAATCTGCATTGGCTGCTTTGGCTGGCGACTTCTTCTAGTTGCATCTGGACGAGAAAAGGCGATATTTTCATGAATGGTCCCAACCTTGAGCCAGGTTTCTGCAGAACCATACCAACTGTTGGCGCAGAAGCACGGTGTAGTCCGTAATTGGTACCCCATCAATCGTGATCTCTCCTGAGTTAACAGGGTAGAAACGCATGAGCAGATTAATTGGCGACTTCCCTGCTCCTGTAGGCCCTACAATCGCTACCTTACTAGCCGCTGGAACCTGAATGGTTAAATCTTTGATCAAGGTCCGTCCTACATCATAGCCAAATGTGACGTGCTCAAAAGCAATCGCTCCTTTAACATTCTCCGTTTCCAAAAATTGATGGCCGGTTTCCTCAATCTCATCTTGATCCAATACGCTGTACAAGCGCTCTGCGCAGGCAAGGGCACTTTGGAGTTCTGACAAGACAGAGGAAATATCATTAAATGGCTTGGTGTATTGGTTGACATAATTGAGGAAGGTCACTAATTGACCAACTGTGAAGTGAGAACCTGAAATGATTCGAACCGCACCAAATCCAGCCACCACTGCATAAATCAAGGCATTCACAAAGCGAGTCGCAGGATTGACAGTAGAAGAATAAAAGATAGCAGATTGAGAATACTTGGCGTAGGTTTCATTCGTCTCCTTAAAGGACTTACGGAATTGATCCTGAGCGTTAAAGGACTGGATCAAGCTTTCCTGGGTCAAGGACTCTTCGATCAATTGAGTTTGAAGACCACGCGCCTTGGTCTGCTTTTGGAAAAGCGTATAAGAACGCTTGGCAATAAAACGAGCAATCAAAAGAGACAAAGGAGTCAAGACCAGAACCGCTACCATCATAAAGAAATCCAGCTCTGCCATGGTTACAATGGTCACAAGAATGGTTAAGAGCCCAACAAAGAACTGGTTGAAGACCATGAGAAGCCCGCTATTAAGTTGCTCCACATCGGTCGTGAGACGACTGACAAAGTCCCCACTCCCTTGTTTATCCAGATAAGATAAGGGCAAGCGGTGAACTTTTTCCATCACTTCTGCCCTTAGGTTTTGGCTAAAACGATAGACCAATTGATTGTAGAGAAGAGGATTGATCCATTGAATCAAGCTATTTGCCAAAATAATCAGCACCATTTGGATCAAAACGGGCAATAAGACTTTCATCCCTTGAGGATTGATGACCAAGTCAACCGCATGTCCAACCAAGATCGGTAACCAAACCGTTAAGGCTACTTGAGCAATGGTCCCGATACTGGCTAGAATCAGAAGACCGGGATGGTGAGCAAAATCTCTAAACAGACGTTTTAAATAACTAGAACGTTTTTGACTCATACTTCCTTCCTCCCGTGTTGTGATTCATGAATCTCTTGATAAATCTCATTCGTAGCCAAGAGGAACTCATGATTTCCCAGTCCTACTTGATGCCCCTTATTCAAGACCAAAATCTGATCAGCCGACTTGAGACTATTGGTTCGTTGAGATACTAAGATCAAACTTGTGTCACTCAATTCTTCTTTAATCGATTTTAAGAGACGAGCCTCCGTCAAATAATCCAAGGCAGAAGTCGAATCATCCAATATCAAGAAAGGGGCCTTCTTCAAAAGGGCACGCGCAATGGTCAACCGCTGGCGTTGGCCACCTGAAAAATTTCGACCAAAGGCTTCAACCAGCTCATCGAGTTGTCCTTCTTTTTCACGAACAAAATCAGCCGCCTGAGCCGTTTCTAGTGCCCACCACAAATCATCTTCCGACACAGTTTCTTCCATTCCCAGTAAGAGATTGGAGCGAATAGTTCCTCTAAAGAGCTCTGCCTTCTGTGGAACTACAGCTACCCACTCCCGCCACTCTTTGAGAGTTTTAGGAGAGTGAGCTTGATGATAGAGGGCTAATTGGCCTTGACTAACGGCATACAAATGACTCAAAAGCTGAACCAGGGTGGACTTCCCAGATCCTGTACCACCGATAATTCCCAGCATCTGTCCTTGGTCAAAATCAAAGGAAATTCCCTCTAGGGCTGGGCTTGAAGCTGTTGGATAGGTGAAAGAAACTTCCTCTGCACTGATCGCTTCTTGCTCTCTTGCAGTTTCTTCTGCAAAAGCTTGAAGGAGTTCTTCTTCTTTCAAATCAAAAATCTCTTGTACCCGCTTGGCTGAAATATAGCTGACATTTAAAGACGTAACCAGCATAGCCAGCTTGATCAATTCTGTTAGAATTTGCAATAAATAATTGACCAGAGCAACCAACATCCCTTGAGTCAGAAGACCAGCAGAGATATTCACTTGTCCCTGCCAAATAACACAGACCAAGGTCGTATTGACCACAAGAAAGGTCAAGGGGCTAACCAAACTAGACCAGAAGCCAGCACGAATTTGCCAGATCTTGTAGTCCTGATTGACCTCTCTAAAATCTTCTAATTCACGAGCCTGTTGTCCAAAGGCCCGAATCACTCGCATCCCTTGAAATTGCTGACGGGTTACCGTAACCATTCGGTCTGTGATTTTCCGAATGGTTGCAAAGAGAGGATTGACAATCCGAGACATGATGACAATAATCAGCGTCAAAATGGC
>JBKXCY010000158.1:0-4038 GCA_046994005.1 Streptococcus sp. | reverse complement strand
CTCAAAATCCAGTGTCCGCAAGGACGTGCCGGTTCGACCCCGGCCGCCGGTATAGATTATGAAGGAGTTTTACTCCTTTTTTTGTTTATTTTTTTTCTTTTTTGTGATATAATTAACCGGTAAAGTTTCGTTTAATGAATTAGAAGGAGTTAATTTTGTCTGAAGTTGCAAATAAAATCGATCGATTTTTAAATTCTATTTTATTGTTATCAGAAAATCAGCATGAGATTTTAGTTGGTTCTTGTACAAGTGGTGTTTCATTAACCAACACTCAGGAACATATTTTGATGCTGGTTTCTGATGAAGCTCTAACCAATTCTGTCTTAGCAAAGAAATTGAATGTTAGTCAGGCGGCTATCACGAAGGCTGTGAAACCTTTATTAAGCCAGGGGATGTTAGAGACTTATCGCGATGAGAATGATGCTCGTGTTCTCTATTATCGCTTAACTGAGATTGGTAAGCCGATTGCATTAGAGCATCAGCACCACCATCAGCATACCCTTCACACTTATGAGGATGTTTTGTCGAAGTTTACTAAGAATGAGCAAGGGGTTATTTCGCGGTTTTTAGATTTATTGGAAGAGGAGTTATAGTTTGAGGTATATTACGGTTTCAAATTTATCGTTCTATTATGATCGAGAACCGGTTCTGGAAGGGATCAATTACTACTTAGATAGTGGAGAGTTTGTTACGCTGACTGGTGAGAATGGGGCTGCTAAGTCAACCTTGATTAAGGCTAGTCTTGGCATTCTACAGCCAAAGGTCGGGACAGTTGAGATTTCAAAGACAAATGTAAAGGGAAAGAAGTTAAGGATTGCTTATTTGCCGCAACAGATTGCTAGTTTTAATGCTGGGTTCCCCAGTACGGTCTATGAATTTGTGAAGTCAGGTCGGTATCCTCGTAAAGGCTGGTTTCGAAAGTTGAATGAGCACGATGAAAAACATATTCTGAAGAGTTTAGAATCTGTTGGGATGCTGGAGTTCAAGGATCGGGCGATTGGTTCTTTGTCTGGTGGTCAGAAACAGCGGGCCGTCATTGCTCGGATGTTTGCTTCAGATCCGGATATCTTTGTTTTAGATGAACCGACGACAGGGATGGATGCGACGACAAAGAGTGATTTTTATGAGTTGATGCATCACAGTGCGCATCACCATCAAAAATCTGTTTTGATGATCACGCATGATCCTGAAGAGGTTAACCAATTTGCGGATCGGAATATTCATTTGGTTCGTGACCAAAGCTCTCCTTGGAGATGTTTTAACGTCCATGATACAGAAGGGGAGGGTGACCATGCTTGATTTATTCCAGTATGATTTTATGCAGCGGGCCTTGTTGGCTATGGTTGCCATGAGTCTTTTTTCTCCTGTGTTAGGGATTTTCTTGATTTTGAGACGGCAGAGTCTGATGAGTGATACGCTGAGTCACGTCTCTCTTGCGGGTGTCGCTTTTGGACTTTTTCTTGGGATCTCTCCAACGCTATCGACCATGATCATTGTCATTATTGCTGCGGTTTTTCTTGAGTATTTGCGGACCTTATTTAAGGACTTTATGGAGATTGGGACGGCAATTTTAATGTCCACTGGTCTTGCCCTAGCTTTGGTACTGATGCGTGGTGGTGGGAAGAGCTCGATGAGTTTGGATCAATACTTGTTCGGTTCTACCCTAACCATTACGGATGAACAGGTGATTGCCTTGTTTGTGATTGCTTTTGTTGTATTAGTGTTGACGGCCTTATTCTTGCGGCCTATGTATATTTTGACCTTTGATGAAGATACGGCCTTTGTGGATGGGCTTCCGGTGCGGACCATGTCCATCTTATTTAATGTGGTAACGGGGGTTGCTATCGCCTTGATGATTCCTGCAGCAGGATCGTTATTGGTTTCAACCATCATGGTCTTACCGGCTAGTATTGCGCTGAAATTAGGGAAGAACTTCCGTGGGGTCATGCTGATTGCGGTCATCATTGGTTTTATCGGGATGTTTAGTGGGTTGATTTTGTCTTATATTGCAGATACACCAGCAAGTGCCAGCATCACGCTTTTATTTGTGGCCTTGTTCTTGCTTGTGAATCTTGGATCACGTTTGAGGAAGTAAATATGAAATTTAAAAAAATAGGTTTAATGTTGTTGGTGGCTTTTGCCCTTATCTTGACTGCTTGTGGCAAAAGTCAGAGTCAAAATGGAAAATTAAAAGTGATGACCACTTTTTATCCTGTTTATGATTTTACAAAAAATATTGTCGGAGATGAAGGAACGGTAGACCTGCTCATTGGAGCGGGATCAGAGCCTCATGAATATGAATTGTCTGCTAAGGGGCGGGCTATGATTCAAGATTCGGATGTTTTCGTCTATGAGAATGAAAACATGGAAACGTGGGTTCCAAATCTTTTGAAATCAATGAAGGATAAGAAAACCAAAGTGATCGATGCCACCAAGGGCATGGTCTTGCTTCCTGGATTGGAAGAGGAACATGAACACGAAGGGGGCGAAGAACACCATCATGAATATGATCCTCACCTTTGGCTCTCTCCACATCGTGCCATGAAGATGGTAGAGTCGATTCGCGATCAGTTGGTCGCAGCTTATCCAGATAAGAAAAAGACGTTTGAGAAAAATGCGCAAGCTTATTTGAAGAAGTTACAGGCTTTGGATCAAGCTTATCAGGATGGCTTGAAAGATGCTAAACAAAAGAATTTTGTGACCCAACACGCGGCTTTCCGTTACTTGGCCTTGGATTATGGCTTAAACCAAGTGGCCATTTCAGGGATTTCACCTGATAGCGAACCTTCTGCTGCACGATTGCGTGAATTGACAGAGTATATCAAGAAAAATGAGATCAAGGTGATTTACTTTGAAGAAAATGCTTCCAAGTCCTTGGCGAAAACCTTGTCTTCTGAAGCTGGTGTTGAGTTGGCTGTCTTAAATCCTTTGGAAAGCCTGACGGATCAAGAAATGAAAGATGGCGAAGACTACGTTTCTGTCATGAAGGAGAATCTGAAGGCGCTAGAGAAAACCACATCCCAAGCTGGTAAGGATATTCAACCGGAACATGAGGAGGAAACTAAGACGGTTCAAAAGGGCTATTTCGAGGATAGTCAAGTGAAGGATCGTAGCTTAGAAAATTACGCGGGTGATTGGAAATCGGTTTATCCATACTTGCAAGATGGAACTTTGGATCAGGTCTTTGATTATAAGGCAAAATTAAATCCAACCATGACTGCTGCTGAGTATAAGGAATATTATACCAAGGGTTACCAAACAGATATTGATCGGATTAAGATTGATAAGGATTCAATGGAATTTTATCAAAAAGGATCTTCTAAGAAATATACCTATAAATATGTAGGTAAGCACATTTTGACTTATAAAAAGGGGAATCGTGGTGTTCGGTATCTCTTTGAAGCCAAGGAGAGCGATGCGGGAGACTTCAAATATGTTCAATTTAGTGACCATGAAATCACTCCGGTAAAGGCAGCTCACTTCCACATTTTCCATGGAGGAAATAGTCAAGAGGCGCTTTATGATGAGTTGGAAAATTGGCCAACTTATTATCCTTCCAACTTATCTGGTTTAGAAGTGGCACAGGAAATGCTGGCTCACTGAAAGTAGTATTCAAAGAGAGATTGGGATGTATTATCCCGGTCTTTTTTTGATCAGAAATAGGAAGTAGAGCTTGTCAAATGTTTGAAAATACGTTACAATGAGAGGGCTTTAAACTAAAAAAATGTATGGGGAATTTTTAATGAAAAAAGTTGGTGCAATTCTGGTGAGTTTTCTTAGTGTACTCCTGTTGGTGGCTTGTTCGCAACAGAGCGCGAGTAAGAAATCTGATTCTTCTAGTCAAACAAGTGCTTCTTCTGAGGTGAAAAAGACGACAGCTTCTAGTTCGGAAGTGAAGGAGAAAGAAAAAAAAGAAGAGAAAAAAGAAGTGAAGAAAATGGATCTTGAGGCTATTGCTAATGGGGATTACAGCAGTATTGCTGGTGTCTGGCAAGATGATAAAGGAAACAAGCTGGTCTTTAACGACAAAGGGTTGGT
>JBKXCY010000157.1:0-4041 GCA_046994005.1 Streptococcus sp. | reverse complement strand
TCTGGATGCCAGCGTGGCTAGTCAACCCTATGCGGATAACAAGACAAAAGAAGTCAATGGAAAGATCGTACCGACCGTTGCGAACGCTATTATGACCAAGGCGACTCGCCAGTACAGAGATCGAGATGCAACAGGAAGTGGCCTAACCGATTGGAAACCAGCAGGTTGGCATCAGGTCCATAATCTGTCCGGTGAGTATGACCATGCTGTGGATCGGGGCCACCTATTGGGCTACGCCTTGATCGGCAATCTCAAAGGTTTCGATGCTTCGACAAGCAATCCCAAAAATATCGCCGTACAAACGGCTTGGTCCAATCAAGCCAATGATCCTCATTCCACTGGTCAAAACTACTATGAGACCCTGGTTCGAAAAGCACTGGATAAGAACAAGCGGATTCGCTATCGGGTCACCTTGATCTACAACCAGCCAGAAGATTTGATTCCTTTAGGTTCTCAGATCGAAGCTAAATCGAGTGATGGAACCCTTGAGTTCAATGTCTTTGTTCCCAATGTTCAAAGTGGGATTAGCCTGGATTACCAGACAGGAAAAGTAACCGTCCATCAATAAGCCAGAAAGCATGGCTATTTAAGTTATTTTTAAGAATGGGGTGTTACAATTGCATACCTTCTTTAAGAGAAAGGAGAATGTATGAGAACCATTTTTCGATTTTTCAGAGGAATCCTTCGCATGGCTTGGAGTCTTTTTTGGGGATTTTTCTGGACCATTGCCATCAGTTTTCTCGTCCTAGTGGGGATCATCTATTTTACAGATTCTCCTAGTTCTGGTATGGATGGAGTTGGGCGAGCTGCCCAAAAGGTTGTTTATCAAGTCGGCAATTTATTTGGAGATCAGGGTTTTGCATCGCGCTTTGGGATGACGTCTAGCTCACAGACCACGCAGACGGACAATCATGAGCATAGCGGTGCTCGCTGGGAAAAAGCGGAAGCCACGGTCTACCTGGATCCCAATATCAGTCAAACTTTTGTAAAAGCTTATCGGGATGCTATTGAGGCTTGGAACCAAACAGGAGCCTTTACCTTCAAGTTGGTTACAAATGAAAAAGAGGCTAATGTGGTCTTGACGGAAATGGATAACGCATCGGTTTCTGCTGCAGGAGAGACTGCCTCTCAGACTAACCTTTTAACCAACCGATTCACCCACATCACAGTGCGTCTCAATCGCCATTATCTTTTAAATTATGTCTATAACTATAGTTATGATCGAATTGTCAATACAGCTGAGCATGAGCTAGGCCATGCGATTGGGCTGGACCACACTGATGGAGAATCGGTCATGCAACCGGCTGGCTCCTTCTACAGTATCCAGGATACAGATGTGGAAGCAGTCCGACAATTGTACAAGGAAGAATAAAATACAATTTATCATTGAAAAGTTCTGGGCCCCAAGGGCTCAGGATTTTTTTGATGGCTCGTCTTTCCTTGTTTAATATGAAAAAAGATAGTAAAATAAGGACATGATTATTTTACAAGCCAACAAAATTGAACGCTCTTTTGCAGGGGAGGTTCTTTTTGATAATATCAGCCTGCAAGTGGATGAACGAGACCGGATTGCCCTGGTTGGAAAGAACGGAGCAGGTAAGTCTACGCTCTTGAAAATCTTGGTGGGGGAAGAAGAACCAACTTCTGGGGAAATCAATAAAAAGCGCGACCTTTCCCTCTCCTATCTAGCCCAGGATAGCCGCTTTGAGTCGTCCAATACCATCTACGATGAGATGCTCCATGTCTTTGACGACCTCCGTAAAACGGAGAAAACTTTGCGGCAGATGGAGCTTGAGATGGGGGAAAAAACTGGGGCTGACTTAGAAAAACTCATGCAGGACTATGACCGTCTCTCGGAAGAATTCCGTCAGGCAGGTGGCTTCACCTATGAAGCAGATATCCGCGCGATTCTCAATGGCTTTAAGTTCGATGAGTCCATGTGGCAGATGAAGATTGAAGAGCTATCAGGAGGGCAAAATACCCGTCTAGCTCTGGCCAAGATGCTCTTAGAAAAACCAAATCTCTTGGTACTGGACGAGCCAACCAACCACTTGGATATTGAGACCATCGCCTGGTTGGAAAATTACTTGGTTAATTATAGCGGAGCTCTTCTCATTGTCAGCCACGACCGGTATTTCCTAGACAAGGTCGCCACCATTACACTGGACTTGACCAAGCATTCCTTGGATCGCTATGTCGGCAATTACTCCAGCTTTGTCGAGCAAAAAGAACAAAAATTGCTGACCGAAGCCAAAAACTACGAGAAGCAACAAAAAGAAATAGCAGCTCTGGAAGACTTTGTTAATCGCAATTTGGTGCGGGCTTCGACTACCAAGCGGGCTCAGTCTCGGCGTAAGCAGTTGGAAAAAATGGAGCGTCTAGACAAGCCGGAAGCTGGGACCAAGTCTGCCCATATGACCTTCCATTCCGATAAGACATCTGGAAATGTCGTCCTGACAGTAGAAGAGGCAGCCGTCGGCTATGACGATCAAATCCTCTCAGAGCCTATTAATTTGGATATCCGCAAGATGAATGCAGTCGCCATTGTGGGACCAAATGGGATCGGGAAATCTACTCTTATCAAGTCCATCGTCGGGCAGATTCCTTTTATCAAGGGTGAAGCTCGTTTTGGAGCCAATGTCGAGGTGGGCTACTATGACCAGACCCAAAGTAAACTAACGCCTCACAACAGTGTCTTGGATGAGCTCTGGAATGATTTTAAACTGACGCCAGAAGTGGAAATTCGCAATCGCCTGGGAGCCTTTCTTTTCTCTGGGGATGATGTCAAGAAAACCGTCGGCATGCTGTCGGGTGGAGAGCGGGCCCGCTTGCTTCTAGCTAAGCTGTCCATGGAAAATAACAATTTTTTGATTCTCGACGAGCCGACCAACCACTTGGACATCGATAGCAAGGAAGTGCTAGAAAATGCCTTGATTGATTTTGACGGCACCCTGCTCTTTGTCAGCCACGACCGTTACTTTATCAATCGGGTGGCCACACAAGTTTTGGAACTGTCAGAAGAGGGCTCAACTCTTTACCTAGGCGACTATGACTATTATCTGGAGAAAAAAGCTGAGTTAGAAGCCCTTGCTGCAGCGCAAGCAGAAGCTATGCCTGTTTCTTCGACCGAAGAAGTCACCAGCAATGATTATCACTTGCAGAAACAAAACCAGAAGGAACTCCGTAAAATCACCCGTCGCATTGAGCAATTGGAAGCAGAGATGGAAGAGCTGGATCAAAAAATCCAAGCCATCACCGAAACCATGCATAGCACCAATGATGGAAACACTTATTCAACTCAGAGGATTTGACCAACTGACTATCCAGCAGAAGCGTCATGGAAGAGTGGGCAGAACTGTCAGAGCAGGTGGAATAGATGGAAGATCTTGGAAAAGTTTTTCGTGAATTTCGAATCAGTAAGAATTACTCGTTAAAAGAAGCTGCAGGAGAGGCCTGCTCGACCTCCCAATTATCCCGTTTTGAATTGGGGGAGTCGGATTTGGCTGCTTCGCGCTTCTTTGACATTTTGGACAATATCCATGTGACGATTGAGAATTTTATGGATAAGGCCAGAAATTTTCAACACCATGAGCATGTCGCTTTGATGGCTCAGATTATTCCGCTTTACTACTCAAATGATATTGCAGGTTTTCAAAAGCTTCAAGAAGAGGAACTTGAAAAAGCCAAACATTCCACCAATCCTCTCTATTTTGAGCTGAACTGGATCCTGCTACAAGGCCTGATTTGCCAGAGAGATGCTAGTTATACCATGAAGCAGCGTGATCTAAACAAGGTGGCGGATTACCTCTTTCAAACGGAAGAGTGGACCATGTATGAATTGATCCTCTTTGGCAATCTCTACAGCTTTTATGATGTAGACTATGTCACACGGCTTGGGAGAGAAGTGATGGAGCGGGAAGATTTCTACAAGGAAATTGGTCGCCATCGAAAACTGGTCTTGATTTTAGCTCTGAATTGTTACCAGCATTGTTTAGAACACTATTCTTTCGAAAGTGCTAGTTATTTTGAAGCCTATGTGGA
>JBKXCY010000156.1:0-4060 GCA_046994005.1 Streptococcus sp. | reverse complement strand
CTCTTATATCTTGCCATTCAACAACCGTCTGGGCGGAGATAACACCTATGAAATGTCCGTCAAAGATGGCAAACCGGTCTACCTCCGGACGGAAGAAAGTTATAAACAAGGGATAGCGGCGATGCATGAAGCCTACAAGAAAGGCTTGATCGACCCTGAACTCTTTACAGAAGATACCTCTATGTCTGTTGCCAAACGGATGGACAAGGGAGTGGCGCGTGTCGGTGTGTCAAGTGGTTGGACAGCTGATGCAACCTTCGGCCAACATGCTAACGAATATGCTCCTCTTCCAGCACTAAAAGGACCGGATGGCAAACAATATGTCGTTTCTGACCCAGATCATTTGAACTATGGCCGCAATGAAATCTTGATCACGAATAAGTGCAAGGACCCTGCAAAATTGCTCAAATGGTTGGATAAATTCTACACCGATGATGCCAGTATCCAAAACTTCTATGGCTCCTTTGGCATTGCGACTGAAAAAGATGGTGACAAATACAAGGTTTTGGCTCCAAAAGATGGTAAATCAGCCGATGAATGGGCTTGGATCAATTCGCTTCGTGACTTTGGACCAAAATATGTGTCAGATGATATCAATAGCCATGTCGACATCGACCAAACGCAAGGTGATGGGCTCAAATTGAAGATGGACAAAGAATTGAAACAATACGCTTTGCCAGCTTATCCAAATGTCATCTACTCTCAAGAAGAATTGAACAAATTGTCCAATATTTATGTCGATATCAACTCCTATGTTACCCAACAAGCTTCTAAATGGGTAGTAGAAGGTGGCATCGAAAAGGAATGGGACGATTACAAAGCAACCTTAAAGAAGATGGGCATTGATGACTTTATGAAGATTCAACAAGATGCCTATGATCGTTACCAAAAAGAAGTGAAGTAACTGTGACTAAGCTCATAAAAGTAAGTATCTCAGGGGCTTTAAGCCCCTGAGTGCTTCCTTGGAGGAAGTAGCAGAAATTGAGATGAAGCACAAGGAGAAGAAGATGCAAAAATTATTTTCATTGGATGGACGCTTGGTCAAGACCTTGACCCGGTTGACAGACATCATTATCTTGAACACCTTGTTTATCGTTTGCTGCCTTCCGATTCTCACGATTGGTGCATCGCTTACGGCTTTAGCAACCATGTGGCACCGCTTGTTGAAAGGGGAAGATACGGATCTCGTCTTTCATTTTTTCCGTCTCTTTCGCACCAATTTCAAGCAAGCGACGGTGATTTGGCTGACTTGTCTAGGACTATCAGCCCTTCTTTATCTGGATTACTGTCTTTTTTCAAATACGGCCTTCTTAAGTGAGTATGGGATTTGGATCTTGCTTCCCTTTATCGTCCTTCTATGTGGAGGGATGACCTTGATCTTCCCTTATATCGGCCTCTTTGAAGATCCTACAAGAAAGGTCTGTCTGAATAGTTTCCTCATTGCTCTCTTAAATCCTATTCAAACCATCTTTCTTGTCTTCTTCAATCTAGCAGTAGTTTATATCAGTCTTAGTAGTCCTGAACGGTTACTGACAGCTATTTATCTCTTTACCTTTGGTGGTTTTGCTCTTTGGAGCTTCTTGAATGTTCGACAGACCGATCAGATCTTTTCAAGGATCCAAGAAGGAGAAATCTTTGAAAAATAAGGTCAAGCAAGTGGGAAGTATATTTTTCTAATATTATTTAAATCGAATAAAGTTTCCTAGAAAATCTAGGAAACTTTTTTTATTTCATAAACATTTCATATTTCTTTTCTATAATAACTATAACAAATTGATGAAAGCGCCCATATTGCATTGCTGTGGGCTTTGAAATGGAGGGTGAGTTCATGCTCTTACAACAGGCAATCGCCTATATTTCTCGAAAAAGAACGAGGAATCTGGTTCTCTTTCTGATTCTCCTCTTGATCCTTTCTTGCTTGTATTTCTGTTTTTCACTGATGCAAGTGGGAGGAAGACTGGAGGACCATATCAAGCAGTCGGCTGGGACCAGTTTTGCCCTGACCAGTAAGCAGGGGGCTACTCCCTTTGCTCTGAAAGAAGCTGAAAAGGTGCAGCGGCTAGCTGGAGTTGGATCTATGGTTCCTCAATATGAAAGTCCCGTTCGTATTCTTGGTAAAGAAGCGGTGACTGGGCAGCAATCGGTAGAACGGGATGATCTGGGTCAGGAAGCCAAGCAAGCGCTAGGCGCTGTCTTCACCCAGAAGACAGACCAGCACCTGGATTTCCGCAGCGGCAGTTTCCAACTGGTGCAAGGCAAGCACTTATCCGACAAGGCTCGCGGCCAGATCTTGATCCACGAAGAGTTGGCTAAGAAGAACAAGCTAAAGGTCGGAGATTCCTTGACCTTATCCAGCTTTCAGATGGGGGAGACTCCTGCCAAAGAGCAAACCTTTAAAATCGTTGGGATCTTTTTAGGTAAGAAACAGGAAAAATTCACAGGGATGACCTCAGACCTGAGTGAAAATCAAGTCTACCTCCCTTATGAGGATGCGACCAAGCTTCTTGGTCTCAGTCAGCAAGAAGTGACCCAGGTAACCTTTGGGGTCAAAGATCCTGAGAAAATCGATGCCCTCTTGAAGCAAGTCAAAAGCTTGGATCTGGATTGGCAATCGCTACGCGTGGTCGAAGATCGCAAGGCCTTTGACCAGATGAAGGAATCCTCTCAGACCCTAGAAGGCCTGGTACGGATTATGATGATCGTCCTCCTGTTGACTGGAGCAGGTGCCCTATCGCTCTTACTCAGTCTCTGGACACGGGAGCGGATTCATGAAATCGGCGTCCTCTTATCCATTGGGAAGAGCAAGGGCCGGATCTTTAGACAGTTCCTCTTGGAAGTGGTGCTGGTATCCTTACTAGCAGTGATCCCAGCCTTTCTCATCGGGCGGATGGTCAGCCATCGTTTCTTAGAGCAGTTTGTCGGACAGACCGGTCAACAGCAGACCCTAGAATTACTCAACCAAATCCCTCAAGGCCTTTCCTTAGGAATCGCCTATGCTAGCCTCTTGTGCTTGATCCTTCTGTCGCTCGGTGCAACCACCAGCTTGATCTGGCGCAAGAGTCCAAAAGAAATATTAACAAAAATGAGTTAAGGAGAAATAACACCTATGTTAGAACTCAAACATGTATCCTATAGCTACCAAAGTTACCAAGAAGAGATCTTCTCAGACGTGAACTATCAGTTCAAAAATGGGACATTTTACAGCATTATCGGTCAGTCTGGAGCAGGGAAATCGACCCTTCTCTCCCTCTTGGCTGGTCTGGACAATCCCAAGAAGGGGCAGGTTCTCTTTGATGGGGAGGACATCCAGACCAAAGGGTCTAGCTACCACCGCAAGCATCATGTCTCCCTGGTCTTTCAGAATTATAATTTGATTGATTATTTGACGCCACTGGAAAATGTCCGCCTGGTCAACAAACAAGCTGGGAAAGACATTCTCTTGGAATTGGGGCTGGACGAAACGCAAATCAAACGCAATGTCCTGCAACTATCCGGCGGGCAGCAACAACGGGTGGCTATTGCGCGTGCGCTTGTTTCAGAAGCACCTGTCATCTTAGCAGATGAGCCGACAGGAAACTTAGATGAACAGACAGCTGGTGACATCATTGCCATTTTAAAGAAACTGGCCAAGGAACGCCAAAAATGTGTCATCGTCGTCACCCACAGTAAGGAAGTGGCAGAGGCCTCCGATGTGGTCTTGGAATTGAGTCGCCGTAGCCTCGTTGAGAAGAGCAAGTAAGGAGGGAATGTTATGTTGCGCAATGCTTTTGCTTATATCACACGTAAATGGCCCAAGTCTCTTTTACTCTTTGCCATCATTCTCCTCATGGGGACCTTGAGCTTGATCGGACTCTCCATGAAGGGAGCCACCCAAAAAGCTTCATCGGAAAGCCTGGGATCCATCACCAATAGCTTCTCCATGCAGATTAATAGACGGACCAATCCGGGAACCCCTCGGGGAGCTGGGAATCTCAGAGGAGAGGATATCGAAAAAATCAGCCAGGTAGAGGGGATCACCTCCTCCATCAGGCGGATCAATGCTATTGCGGATATCATAGAC
>JBKXCY010000155.1:0-4071 GCA_046994005.1 Streptococcus sp. | reverse complement strand
TCGACAATCCAAAAATAATTGAGAGGCTAGGACTTTTGTCCCAGCCTCTTTTTTGGCTCAAAGTCGCTATTTTTAACCCTGTCGCTGAAGCGTATGAATATTACTTTTTGGGAGATTTGAGTGTATTATCTGTCATTTTTCTTGTAAATCCGTCTATAATTTGCTATAATTGTGACTAATCGAATCAATCCTTTAATACTGTCCAGAGAGGCAGGCAAGGAGCTATGGAAATGAAAGGCCTGGGAAGACCAGCCTATATTTTGTGTATCTCCTTGTTGTGGGGGATTTTTTTGTATAGTTGAAAAGTGGTTTGATGAAAAAGAGAAATCGTCGATGATGGAGCATGAAGTACTCCTTTACGATTTGGTCATCGAAGGTAGACGTTTTTGTTCAGCCATAGCTTGCTGCATCTTAATTTTAGGAGGTTTTTACGATCGTGAATGACGTTAAATATGATGTGAATGATATGCCAAAACCTGGTTTATTGATTGGTTTATCTTTCCAGCATTTGTTTGCCATGTTTGGGGCGACGGTGCTGGTGCCGATTTTGGTTGGGATTGATCCTGCCATTGCTTTGTTCTCATCTGGTTTGGGGACCTTGGCTCACTTGTCAGTGACCAAGTATAAGATTCCTGCCTACATGGGGTCTAGTTTTGCTTATATTGCTGCTATGCAGATGCTGATGAAGTCAGATGGGATCGCGGCAGTTGCCCAGGGTGCTATGGCGGGTGGTTTGGTCTACTTGTTTGTAGCTCTGATTGTTAAGCATGCGGGTAAAGACTGGATTAATAAGGTCCTTCCACCAATCGTGGTTGGTCCCATTATCATGGTAATTGGTTTGAGTCTTGCGAAGAATGCCGTCACTGATGCGACAACCTTAAATAATAGCTACAGCGGCTATGCTCTATTGATTTCGATGGTGACCCTCTTTGCGGTTATCCTCTTTAACATGTATGGCAAGAAGATTGTCGGTGTCGTCCCAATTTTACTTGGATTAATTGTGGGCTATTTTTTCTCATTGGCTCTTGGTTTGCTGACAGGACATAGTTTTGTTAATTTCTCAGAGGTAAGTGCGGCGCATTGGATTCAAGTTCCAAACTTTGACATTCCATTTGTGGATTATAGCTTTAAACTCTATCCAAGTGCGATTTTGACCATGGCTCCGATTGCCTTTGTGACCATGACGGAACATTTTGGTCACCTCATGGTTTTAAATAGTTTGACGGAGCGTGATTACTTCAAGGATCCAGGGCTTGATCATACGCTTACTGGTGATGGCTTGGCACAGATTATTGCTGGATTCTTTGGAGCTCCTCCGGTAACTTCTTATGGGGAAAACATTGGGGTTATGGCCCTTAGTAAGGTCTACTCAGTTTACGTTATTTCAGGCGCAGCAGTGATTGCGGTTGTCATGAGCTTTATTGGGAAGCTATCAGCACTCTTGCACTCTATTCCAACTCCTGTATTGGGAGGCTTGTCTATTGCCCTCTTTGGGGTTATCGCTGCTAGCGGTTTGAAAATTTTAGTTGAACATAAGATTGATTTTGATAATAAAAAGAATCTCTTGATTGCAAGTGTTATCTTGGTATCAGGGATCGGTGGTTTGATGATTGATCTCGGTGGTCTTCAAATCACGGGTGTGGCAACGTCAACCATTCTAGGAATCGTGTTGTACCAAATCCTTCCTGAACCAAAAGCTGACCAGGCTTAGACCATTCTGGTAGTGAAAAAGTTTGAATGGATTCAAACATTATAAAAAACGAGGAACAGACTCTGATGGCAGAGTTTGTTCCTCGTTTTTTTATTATGGATCGATTTCCAAAGAGGCCTTCCTTTATTAGTTGACTGCGTTTATTAAATGGTAATGATTGTTATCGTGGTGGAAGACCAAGGGCGATGCGCCCGTATCGGCTGATTCGTGTAATTTTCCAAGCGGGTGACCAGGTCACTTCAACCTTGACATCTTCGATCCCCTCGATTTCTTTTAGGCGAGCGACGATTTCGATCGGAAGGCTCTCAGCACAGCTACAAGCCGTATCGGTAAAGGTCATAACCACCTTGCAAGTGCCGGCTTCATCTAGATGGATCTCGTAGATCAGTCCCAGATTATAAACATCTAACTCAACATCGGTATCAAATACAAGCTCCAATTTTTCGATTAATGACTTCTCTAGTGCCAGGGCGCGGTCATTGATTTTGATATCCTCTCTCATCGCAAGATCCTTTCAGTGTAGTATGGCTTCCATTTTCTCATAATTCGGCTGATAAGGCAAGAAGAGAAAGAAGTTTTGAACATGTCGATCGAAGGAAATTCGATCCAGCCTCCATTTCTCTTCGAATTTGTGGTAAAATAGAGGCAAAAGTAAGACAAAGGATGAAGGCTATGAAATTACAAAAACCAAAAGGGACCCAGGATATCCTTCCTGGCGATTCAGCGAAATGGCAATATGTAGAAGGCTTTGCACGCAAGGTCTTTGCGCGATACAATTATGATGAAATCCGCACACCGATCTTCGAACATTATGAAGTCATCAGCCGTTCAGTAGGGGATACGACGGATATCGTTACCAAAGAAATGTATGACTTCTATGACAAGGGAGACCGTCATATCACGCTTCGTCCAGAAGGAACAGCTCCTGTTGTCCGCTCGTATGTAGAAAATAAACTCTTTGCGCCTGAGGTACAAAAACCAAGTAAGTTCTATTACATAGGCCCAATGTTCCGCTACGAACGTCCTCAAGCAGGTCGTTTGCGTCAATTCCACCAAATTGGGGTAGAATGCTTTGGATCGAGCAATCCTGCAACGGATGTCGAAACCATTGCCATGGCAGCGCAATTCCTGAAAGAACTAGGGATTGATAATGTGACCTTGCACTTGAACACCTTGGGAAGCCCTGCTAGTCGTCAGGCTTATCGTCAAGCCTTGATTGATTATCTCTTGCCAATGAAGGATCAATTGTCTAAGGACAGCCAACGTCGCTTAGAAGAAAATCCGCTTCGTGTCTTGGATTCAAAAGAAAAAGAAGACAAGGTGGCGGTTGAACAGGCTCCTTCCATCCTAGACTATCTAGATGAAGAAAGCCAAGCACATTTTGATGCAGTTCGTCGGATGTTAGAAGACTTGGGGGTAGCCTACGTCATCGATACCAACATGGTGCGTGGTTTGGATTACTACAACCACACGATTTTTGAGTTCATTACAGAAATTGAAGGCAATGAATTGACAGTCTGTGCGGGTGGTCGCTATGATGGCTTGGTAGAGTACTTCGGTGGTCCTGCGACAGCTGGTTTTGGATTTGGGATCGGTGTGGAACGGATTCTTCTCGTTCTTGAAAAGAAAGGTGTAGCCTTACCAATCGAGACCGGCTTAGACGCCTATATCGCCGTCCTAGGAGATGAGGCCAATGAAGCAGCGCTTAGTTTGGTACAAGCTCTTCGTCTTCAAGGTTTCAAGGCCGAACGAGACTACCTCGGACGCAAGCTTAAGGCCCAATTTAAGTCAGCAGATGTCTTTGCGGCCAAAGCTTTGATTACTCTAGGAAGTAGCGAGGTTGAAAGCGGTCAAGTCACCGTGAAAAACAACCAAACTCGTCAAGAAGTGACTGTAGCCCTTGACAGTTTGAAGAAAGATTTCCAAGCTGTTTTAGCAGAGTTGGGTTTGGCCTAATCCAGTCTTTCAGACGCTTGTAAAATAGATTCGTATGGGAGAGAGTGGGACAGAAATCGGTCATTCGTTAGAATTCGATTTCGTCGTCCCACCTCCGCACAGCTTCAACAGTCTGGGAGACTGTTGAAGGTTGCAGATAAAGGAAACATAGTTTCCGTCAACATAGGGCATCTTTGAAGCTTAAAAAGCGAACAAAGACTTAGGATACTTGCTTCGCAAGTTCTATCCGCCACCTCAAAGCAGTGCTTTGAGCACTCAACCACTGCGTCTTGCTCGACACTCCAAAGACAAATGAGAGGTTAGGACTTTTGTCCCAGCCTCTTCCTTTTGTATCTCACACTAATTTAGGGAAAAGCCGTTAAATTTTCTGACATTTATGATATAATGAGAAGACTACTAGTAAA
>JBKXCY010000154.1:0-4103 GCA_046994005.1 Streptococcus sp. | reverse complement strand
AGTAAAACAGTTTGGGAAACTGTTTTAGCCTGAGCCCAGAAATTAAAGAGCGAAGGGGCTCAATAATTAGTCATGGAACTTCCTGGATTGCTGAAATCATCCACTGGATAATTTCACCTAACGTCCGTACTTACCTAAGGAAAGTTTCTAAGAAGTCATTATCCATAAGCCAAAAAAGCCTGAGCCAATGCTCAAGCTTTTTTATTATTAATCAATTTCAAGTCCACCGGTGTACAAGCGGTAATAGGTTCCACGTTCTGCCATCAAGGAAGCATGGTTGCCTCGTTCGATGATGCGTCCGTGGTCCATCACCATGATGACATCGGAATTGACAATTGTCGATAGACGGTGGGCGATAACAAAGACTGTCCGACCTTCCATCAAACGGTCCATCCCTTCTTGCACCATCTTCTCTGTCCGTGAGTCAATCGAAGATGTCGCTTCGTCCAGAATCAAGACAGGCGCATTGGCAAGGGCTGCACGGGCAATGGCGATCAATTGTCGTTGACCATTTGATAGGCCAGCCCCATCATCTGTCAAGACTGTCTCATAGCCCTGATCCAAGTGCTTGACAAAGGAATCCACATTGGCAATCCGAGCCGCTTCAAGGATTTCTTCCCGTGTTGCATCAGCACGGCCGTAAGCGATGTTTTCCGCAATCGTACCAGTGAATAAGTGGGTATCTTGAAGAACGATTCCGAGGGAACGACGCAGAGAATCTTTCTCAATCAATTTAATATCGATCCCATCATAAGTAATCATTCCGGATTGGATGTCATAGAAGCGGTTGATCAAGTTGGTGATGGTTGTCTTTCCTGCACCAGTCGCTCCGACAAAGGCCACTTTTTGGCCCTTATCCGCATACAAGTTGATGCCATGAAGGATTTGTTTTTTTCCATCATAAGAGAAATCAACATCATCAAAGACCACATTTCCGACCATCTTGACAAGCTGATAATCCCCATTTGGACGTGGGTGTTTCCAAGCCCATTTGTTGGTTTTCTGATCGGTTTCGACCATTTCTCCATCGACCAGTTCATAATTGACCAGCGTCACTTTTCCTTGGTCGACTTCTTCTTCTTCGTCCAAAAGATCAAAGACACGATCTCCACCAGCCAAGGCCATGAGGACAAAGTTTAATTGTTGAGAGACCTGGGCAATCGGACCTGTGAAGGAACGGTTCAATTGCAGAAAGGCCATAAGACCACCAATGGTTAAACCACCGACGCCGTTTAGCGCAAAGAGTCCCCCGATCAAGGCTGTCAGAACAAAGGAAACATTTCCCAAGTTCCCAAGAATTGGCATGAGGACATTGGCATAGCGGTTGGCTTGGTAAGAGGATTCAAAGAGTTGATCATTGATGCGGTCAAAATCCTCAATGCTTTCTCTTTCATGCACAAAGGCCTTGACCACTTTTTGACCAGACATCATTTCTTCAATAAAGCCGTTCTCAATCCCCAAGTTCTTTTGTTGGGCCCCGAAGTAACGACCTGACTTGCCAGAAACATCCTTGATGATAAAGACCATGACGATAACCATGAAGAGAACAATCAAGAACAAGAGTGGACTAACCGTCAGCATGGTAATCGTTACCCCAAGGATGGTAATCGCTGAGGATAAGAGTTGAGGAATGGATTGTTCAATCGCTTGGCGAAGAGCATCAATATCATTGGTATAGATAGACATGATGTCCCCGTGTTGGTGGGTATCAAAGTAACGAACGGGCAGTTTTTGCATGCGAGCAAACAACTGATTTCGAAGACTTCTAAGTGAGTCTTGTGAAACAGTCGCCATGATCAGGGTAAAGCCATAATTGGCAAGTACCCCGATCAAACAGATCAAACCAACTCGTGTTAAGAAGGACAAGAGCGGTCCAAAATCATGGCTGTTGCTTGTCAGCATGGGCTCCACATAGACATCGACCAAGGACTGAATCGAAGCTGTTACATTGACCGTAGCAAGAGACGATAGAATGATTAAGATAAAGGAAACAATCAAGGATACCTTGTAGTTTTTCCAAAGGAAGTCGAGCAGGCGAAGGATAGAGCCTAGATTTGCTTTTTTCTTAGTTTTCATCTGCTTCTCCTTTCCCTTGTGTTTGCATTTCATATACTTCTTGGTAGATGGCATTGGTCGCAAGCAATTCCTCGTGACGACCGATCGCATCGATTTGGCCATCATTCATCACGATAATGCGATCTGCATCTTGAATAGAGGAAATCCGTTGACCAATGATGATTTTGGTAGTCTCTTTCAAGCTGGTTGCCAATCCTTGACGGATCAAACTATCCGTCTTGGTATCAACCGCAGACGTCGAATCATCCAAGATCAAGATCTTCGGATTCATGAGAAGGGCACGCGCGATACAAAGACGCTGGCGTTGACCACCAGAGACGTTGGATCCCCCACGCTCAATCATGGTGTCATAACCCTCTTTGAAATCTTGAATAAATTCATCGGCTTGCGCAATCTTACAAGCTGCAATGATCTCTTCATCCGTCGCATCCTTATTTCCCCAGCGCATATTTTCTTTAATCGTACCAGAGAAAAGGACATTGGTCTGAAGAACCATGGCCACTTGCTTCCGAAGGGAATCAAGATCGTATTCTTTGACATCGTGGCCTGCTACTGTCACCCGACCAGACTCAACATCATAAAGACGAGGAATCAACTGAACCAAGCTTGATTTCCCTGATCCTGTTCCTCCCAAGATCCCAATAACTTCCCCTGAACGAATGGAAAGATTAATCCCTTGTAAAACATGGGTCTTGTCGCCATTTTCATCGGTATAAGCAAAGGTCACATCCTCAAAGTTGATCGAACCATCAGCGACTTCTTTGATCCCATTTTCTGGAGAGTCAATCGTCGTTTTGGTCGTTAAGACTTCATTGATCCGCTCGACAGAGGCCATAGAAATCGACAACATGACAAAGATCATCATAAACATCATGAGCGACATGAGAATGGTCATGGTGTAGCTAAACATAGAAGTCAAATTCCCAGTGGAGAGTTGACCACCAACGATCAGATGAGCCCCGATCCAAGAAATCAAAAGGAAAGAAGCATACATGGAAAGCATCATAGCTGGGCTACTCAAGACAACGACACGGATAGCCTTCATAAACATGTTATAAATCAAACGCGAAGCCTTCTTGAATTTAACCGTTTCATCTGCTTCCTTAACGTAGGACTTCACCACCCGCATATTGGTGATGTTTTCTTGAATGCTGTTGTTGAGATTGTCATAAGCTTCAAATACTTCTGTGAAGAGCGGATACACAATCTTCATGATGATGCTTAAGACAGCTGCCAAAAAGATGGTCACATAGACAAAGATCATGGCCATTTCCGCATTGATCATGAAACAAGCCACAATAGCAAAGATCAAATTAAGCGGTGCCCGAACACAGATCCGAATGACCATTTGATAAGCATTCTGCACATTGGTCACATCCGTCATCATTCGAGTAACTAACCCACCAGATGAGAACTGGTCAATATTTTCAAATGAAAAGGTTTGAACCTTTTTGAAAATGGCCCGACGAAGGTTTTTGGCAAAACCAGCCGATGCATAGGCGCCATAACGGGCAGACTGCATCCCACAAAAGAGGGAGAGAAAGGCACAGACCAGCATGAGCCCACCGTAAAACAAAATATTGTTCATGTTTCTTTGTTGAACACCTTGGTCCAAAAGACTCGCCATGACAAAGGGAATCGAAATCTCAAACATGACTTCAAAGACCATGAACAAGGAAGCCAAAAACGAGGGCTTCTTGAATTCTTTGATCTCGGAAATTAAGGATCGAATCATTATTACCTCCAATGTTATTCATACTTTTTCCTGCGGTAGAAGCAAAGCTTCTTTCCATCGAAAATAGGTCAAAACACACAAAATTCCCTGAGGGAAAGACCCTAGGGATTACGCGTTTTTTATAGTCTTCATTGTAACCTAAATTGCAAAAAAATGCAAGATTTTTAGACAGCATCCGTTTTTCTGTTGATCTAGTACAAAAGAGGCTGGGACAAAAGTCCTGGCCTCTCAATTGTCTTTAGATTGTCGAGCAAGACGCAGTGGTTGAGTGGGCTCTACTACGCTGATTTCA
>JBKXCY010000153.1:0-4121 GCA_046994005.1 Streptococcus sp. | reverse complement strand
GTTTCCTCTACACGAATCTCTCGTTTTTCCCCATCCACATAGGCTTCCACCTCAGGATTCCGATGAATCTTAAACCCTTTTGGAAGAGGATCTGCGCTTCCTAGAGTCACATATTGACCATGATAGCCTGTCTGAAACTGATAGGTGATCTCTTGTGTAAATGTTGCCTGGCTATCTTCCTGCAATTGGAGGTATCCTACATAGGATTCAATCGAATAGCGAACTTCTTCATCCGCATGTGCTGTCGTTATTGTACAAAACAAACTCCAAACGAGGGAGATCATTAGCAAGAAACGCTTCATATATTCTCCTTTGATATAAAACAGGGTTGAGACAGAGATGCCCCAACCTTTATACTGGTTATTTTCTCACTTTCACCCGCTCACTTCTACGATTGAAGATCTGATTAAAGAGTAATAAAGCAAGGGCTAAAATACTAGATACAACCAAGTAGTTGAGCCACACTTTATCCCCTCTCATAATCGGAGGGCGGGCCATCAAACCATAATTACCTCCCGTCAATTGATTGACTCCAACCAGGAATAAATCTAAAACAAAGGTATAGAGAACAATCTGACTATTTTTTAAGAGGTTTCGATCATACCACCTCAAGAGATAAATCAAGGAATTGATCAAGAGACAGTAATGTCCGAGGAGGAAAGAAAAGCTCGTAATATGAGGGAAAGTGTAGGGATCAAAGACTGGATAGCCCAAAGCAAAGATGGCTCCACTCACTCCCATCAAGGCAAAGAACTGTTTGCTTTTCCATCGGTCTGGCAAGAACAAGACCGCAAACATAGCCAAGCGACAATGATAAAAAGGTAAACTGTTGGACCAAGGAATGTGGTAGGCAAAATACCAAAGATACAAGCAAATTAACTGGAAGCCTTGTAAGTATTGAAAGCATCTGCGAAATTGCTCATTCTGATAATAGCGAAGTGACATCATGATCGCTGTCACAATTAACAAGACCATCACACTATACCAAAGTGCTGAGATTGCTGGTGGTGCTGTTGATTCTGTAGTGAAAAAATGATGCATAAAGACTCCTTATTTAAACAGATTCAGGTATTATTCTTTTCTTACTGTACTGAACGATCGTATTGATGAGGATCAGTGTCCCCGTCATTAGGACTGTCACGATGAAATAGTTGAGCACAAGGCCATGGTCACCTATGACAGGAGGACGACGCATAAAGCCGTAGTTTCCACCTGTTGCGAGATTCGCGAGCTGAATAATGGCATTGACCCCAAACGTCATCTGACAGATCTTCCAAACGGCCCCTTCTTCCACCTGGTAGGATTGAACCAGATAGATTAGGCAGTTGGCCAAGAGGGCCCAGTGACCAAAGACATTGTTGATAGAGGAAACGTGAGGAAAAGGGTAGGGATAAAAAACAGGATGAACCAAGGCCATAATGGAGCCAAAGACTCCCACGAGGGCAAAATATTGCTTGAAGCTTCCCTTGGGGGCCAAAAGGATAATCCACATGGCCATCCGGCTATGATAGAAGGGAAGACTCTCTGAAAAAGGCAAGCGAGCTACTAAATACCAAGAGTTGATGATGAGCAACTGGATCAACTGTCCCCAATACCAAAAGGTTTGGTAGCTTTTGGAGTGAGCAAATCGAACGGACAGAACTCCCACCACCACCAAAGAAGTCGGCAATAAGAAATACCAGACCCCCAATTGAGGAGGGGATGTTGGTTGACTAGTGAAAAATAAGTTCCAAAGTGCCATGATTTCTTTCCCTCATCTACTCTTTTTTTTATTCCGAACGCGAAACGACAGTCTCTTCAACCATCTTGTATTTGTAGCGCTGGTTGACCAAGCAAATACCAGCCACCATCACGATGCTGACCAAGAGGTAGTTCAAAAGAGCACCGTGGTCTCCAATGATTGGTGGACGTCGTAAGAAGCCGTAATCTCCTCTGGTCAAAAGATTAACCAAAAAGATGACTGCATTCATACCAAAGGTGATCTTAACAATCCGTAAGGTGTCCTGTTTTTCCGACTGATAAAAATCCTGTAGGTAAATCAAACTATTGGCAAACAAGGCCCAGTGACTAAAAATCAGGTTGAGTACAGTAATATGGGGGAATGGGAAGGGGTCAAAGGCCGGATAAACCAAAGCCGCAATGGATCCTAGAACACCCAACAAGGCAAAATATTGCTTGATATAGGTCCCTCTAGGAGCAAAAAGGATCGCAAGCATAGCCAAGCGACAATGATAAAAGGGTAAATTATCTGTCAAAGGCATGTGAGCGAGAATATACCAAGCATTAATAGTCAAGACTTGGATCAACTGCGCCCAATACCAAAAGCGTTGGTAGCTTTTAGACTGTGCATATTTGATGGAAAAGTAGCCAACCACCAACAAAGAAGCTGGCAGAATGAAATACCAGAGCCCAAACTCAGGCGGGGCTGATTTTTGGTTCGTAATCAATAAATCCCAAAATGTCATTTTTCTATTCCTTTAGTTTATAGTAGCCTATTTTTGTATAACTTCCTTCACATTTGCTATGCTTTTTCCAATTCCTCTACCAATTTGCCCAAATTCATGGAATTGCTTCCCTTGATAAGGATTTGGTCTTGCTCTTTCAAGCTTTCCTTGACTTGTTTGACCATGTCCTCAAACTGGTCTTCCTCAGCTGTCTTCTTGAAATAATAGACATGTCCGAGTGGGAACATCTGACTCGCTAACTGAGCCAATCCTGCAATGTCTTGGCCATAGAAAATAACCGTATCCAAAACATCCGGAGAGAGGCTAAGAATCATTTGGTTGTGCAGATCTACCGATTGCTCCCCTAGTTCTTTCATATCTGCCAGGACGGCTAATTTTCGACCATTTGGATTAGCAGGAATGGTAGAGAAAGTTTCTAAGATTAGGCGCATAGCCGTTGGATTGGCATTGTAGACATCAGATAAAATATCCGCTCCGTTACTTGCCTTCTTCCATTCTGTCCGGTTGCGCGTTAATTGCAAGGTTTCAAAACTATCACGAATCGCAGCTTCACTCACTCCTTCTTTCAAGGCAACATAAGCTGCAATCATGGCATTGGTCGCATTGTATTTTCCTGTTACTGGAAGATCAATCGCTTCTTCTAAGAAATTCGCTCGGAAGGTTAAGCTATCCTTTCGCTCGATTAACTCGGTAATAAAAATCTCCTCGTCTGGACCAAAGCGGACCACTTTTTGTTTTTCAGGGAGGTAGGCATTCACGATTGGATCTGCTGGAACCACCAGAAGGCCGCCTTCTGGCATGCCATCCGCAATTTGGAGTTTTCCTTTTGCGATTTCGCTTCGATCTTTGAAAAATTCCAAATGGGCTTCCCCAATTAAGGTGACAATAGCAGCCTTGGGATGCGCCAGTTCTGACAAGAGATGGATATCTCCTAGATGGTCTTGCCCCATTTCAAGGACGAGTTTGTCTGTTCCTTCTGGCATATGGAGAACCGTATAAGGAAGACCAATTTCATTATTATAGTTTCCCTGTGTTTTATAGGTCAGGTAGGTGGTGGACAAGAGCTGGGCCAGCATATCTTTTGTGGTTGTTTTACCATTTGACCCTGTCACAGCAAAAACATCTACTTTTGTCTTTTGAAGATAGGCTGCAGCCAGTGCTTGAAAAGCACTCAACACATCTTCCACTAAAATATACGGATGTCCTTCGATCACTTTCTCTGAAAAGGTAGCGGCAGCGCCATTGTCAAAAGCGGTCTCGATGAAATCATGACCATCACGCGCCCCCTTTAACGGAACAAACAGGTCCCCAGGCCCAATCAACCGGCTATCAAATTCAGGCTTGACGAGAGCCACATCTTCAAATTGGCTGATATCATTTTTTGCATGTACAAGATGAGCAACTTCATGTAAGGTGAGATTCATATCCGACTCCTCAATTCTCCGTAGCGCCTTCCCCAAAGGTCTAGACGCTCGTTTCAAATTCTTCTCATTATACCATATTCTAGATCACAAAAAAAGTGGCTGGGACAGAAGTCCTAGCCTCTTGATTGTTTTTGGATTGTCGAGCAAGACGCAGTGGTTGAGTGGGCTCTACTACGCCGATTTCATCAGCTTTTACAGCCCTACTCAACTGTGCGGAGGTGGGACGACGAAA
>JBKXCY010000152.1:0-4145 GCA_046994005.1 Streptococcus sp. | reverse complement strand
TGCCTTCACTGGTGAAACTAGCCCACAAGTTTTGAAAGAAATCGGTACTGACTACGTTGTTATCGGTCACTCAGAACGTCGTGACTACTTCCATGAAACTGATGAAGATATCAACAAAAAAGCAAAAGCAATCTTTGCGAACGGTATGCTTCCAATCATCTGTTGTGGTGAAAGCCTTGAAACTTACGAAGCTGGTAAAGCAGCAGAATTCGTAGGTGCTCAAGTTTCAGCTGCTCTTGCTGGATTGACTGCAGAACAAGTCGCTTCAACAGTTATCGCATACGAACCAATCTGGGCGATCGGTACTGGTAAATCAGCTTCACAAGATGACGCACAAAAAATGTGTAAAGTTGTTCGTGACGTTGTAGCTGCTGACTTTGGTCAAGAAGTGGCTGATAAAGTACGTGTTCAATACGGTGGTTCAGTTAAACCTGAAAACGTTGCTGAATACATGGCTTGTCCAGACGTTGACGGAGCTCTTGTGGGTGGTGCATCACTTGATCCAGAAAGCTTCTTGGCATTGCTTGACTTCGTTAAATAATAACATCTAAAAGGCGAGAGATTTCTCGTCTTTTTTGTCTTTTTTATAGTAGAAAAGACCAGCTTCAAAGCTGGTCTTTTGAGTTAGGAACGTCCTAATAGTTTCTTAATGAGAGAAATCAGTTTGTATTTCAGAGGATTTGGGTAATAACGGAAGGTCCCCATCTTACGTACGATGTAGCCGTTGAAGTTTTGTTTGAAACGAAGAACACCGTCTGACCCGTCAAAGATTCCTTGAATACCAAGGAAGTTATATCTTGGGATACCACGTTTGATGGTTTCAAGCATCATATATTCTTGGAGAACAGCAGGAGCATAGAACTTATTAAATTCTGTATAAGAGCCACTGAATAAATAGGTGGATTCTTGTGGCATATAGACGAAGAGGCTTCCTGCAAGAATGACGTCTTGATCTCCATATTTTTCTATATATTCTTTCGCTTCCTTCTTTCTCACCTCAAAGGTATCAAACTGGCTAGAGAATTCACGAAGTTGATTTTGTTTTTTCTCTGAATTGGGGTTGACTTCAAGATCCTTCTGTAATTTCTCAATCTTCTGTGCTAGTTTTCCTTGGTCTTTTTCAAGATTCGTGTAGTAATGGTGGAAGTTCAGTGTTGCGATCATGAAATCGGCATTGTCGCCAAAACTGTCATAGAAAGTTTGGTAATAATCCAAGGTCTTATCCTGATAGTCGCGACGGTCACTGGTAGAGGAAGTAATATCCTTAAAGAGTTGCAGTTCATCTCGGTTTAATCGTTTCAGTTCAATACCGAAAGATTTGGCTTTTTTGACAAGTGGCTTTCCTTTTTTACTGAAGCTCTTGAGAAGATTTTTTTCGGTGATGCCCTCCATATCTTTCACATAATGCCAATCACCTTCTCCACCTGGATAACCTGTTGTTAAACCATCATGCTGATAGCCCAAGTTTTTAAGGTTATCCATAAAATGGGTTTGCTCTTCACTGGTTGGATTGCCGTCACTATCAAAGGTTTGATAGGTATCATAGGGCTTAATAACGAGTTCAATAGCCCCATTTTCTTTCGCATAGTCTTTTAAAGCTGCATAGAAGGGTTCTAGCATAGCCTCCTCTTGGTAAAGAGGGCCAGAATTGATTTCCATATGGAGACCACCTGTCATACGAAGACTGTACAAGATCGCTGCCACTTGGACTTGATCTTCTTGTTTCCAAGCGATAATTGGACCGTGTTTCCTCGCTTTTCAGCAGATCTGCCATTTCAGCAGACTGGATAAAAGAGCGATGGGAGACAGTATTTGCAATGAGGTAAATTCTTCTTTTGAAATTGTCGTAAGAGTCATGTAACTTATTTACTCCTTAATTTTTTCCGGATCTTGTAGACTTTGTTTACAAGTGGATAAAGTGGACTGGTTGGGAGGTTGAATTCCCCAACAAATTCTTCAATGACAGGATTAAATTTTGATTTGAAATGATAGAGACCACCATCAAGTGAATTTTCAATGCCCCCCATATTTTGCCAAGAAGCACCACGGTCGAAAGCGTGTTGGGCAGTTTCATACCAGGTGAGGATAGCAGGTTGGTAACGGCGGAATTCTTCATCCATCCCTGCATAAACATTTTCAGACGTCCCACCGAATTCAAGGGTTAAGGTCCCAGATAAAGGAACGATCTGTCTACCTGCTTGGAGATGCTGTTCAAGAAATTGCAGTTCTTCCTCTATCCGCTCTTTTTCTTTTTGGTTATTCTCAACCTTGCCAGGCTTTGTTTTTTCTGTGAATTTTTCAGCCTCTGCCTTGTTTTTTTCAAGATCTTTTATAAGGGAGCTTTTGCGTTTCTCGAGATCTAGCGTAGACAAAGTAATGTAGGATTGTCCTGGGTAGGTAGTGAGCAGTTTTTCGTAGTAGTCTTTTCCACGTAAATGAATGCTTTTACGAGCCTCAGTCTTTTTCATGAGAGAAGCAAAGTCCTCCAACAATTCAGTCCCGCCAAATTGGACTTGGATCCCTTTGTTTCGAGCAGTTCGGATGGCTTGTCGAGTAGATTTTGAAAGATCTTGCTCAGTGAAAAACTCTTTGTGGATATTGCTTGAAAGCGTGGTTGGATATTTTCTGCCATATCACTGGTTCGGCCAGTCCATTCAACCCCTTCTGTAGTTAAGGTGTCGATCATCGCTTGCACAGCAGGAGCTTCCGTCTGTTCTTGTCCAATCAAGTGTTTACTCAAGAAAAGACTTGGATCAAATTTCACAAACAAAGCCTTGTATTGTTTGGCAATTTTTTTAAGGGACTGGATCACAAATGAAACCAGCTCTTTGTTTTGGTAATCCATGATCGGGCCTCGAGGAATGTAGAGCATGGAAAAGCCAAGTGGTAGGGGTTGAATCAAGACGCTTGCAACAGCGACTAATTGGTCTTCTTGATAAAAACCAACCCGTTCATTTCCCCAATTATCTTTGATTTTTGCCCATGAGCTGCTTTGTAAGAGATTGGTTTGATCACTCTGAATAACAAAGGCATCATGCTCACTAGCAGAAATTCCTAGCTGGTAATGGTACATTTCTTATAATACCCACTTTCTAATGGCGTATGCAACGCCAGATTCATCATTTGATTTGGTAATAGTTGTAGCAATTTTTTTAAGAGCTGGATTGCCATTCTCCATAACGACGGCATGTCCCACGACTTCTAGCATGGAACGGTCATTTTCCTCATCTCCGATAGCCATGGTTTCTTCTTGCTGGATTCCAAGTCGTTCAGCTAGATGAAGAACAGCTGATCCCTTATTGGTTGTTTTCCCTAGAATTTCTAAATAAAAAGGGGCTGATTTGACCATGGTGAAGCGGTCCTTGAATTCTTTAGGAATTTTTGCAATCGCAGCATCTAGAATGTCTGGTTCATCGATATACATGGCCTTGACAAATTCTTTCTCACGAACTTCTTCAGGCGTCCGGTAATAAAGGGGCATATTGACCAGTTGAGATTCATGAATGGTGTAGCGTCCGATATCTCGATTACTGGTATAAATGCCGTCTTTAGTAATAGCATGAGAGTGGATTTGGAGTTTGTTAGCAAGAGCCTCGATATCGAGATAGTCCTCATAATGTAAAAGGTCTTTGATGAGTTCTTTTCCCGTAGCAGTTTCTTGCACCAGACCGCCATTAAAGGTAATGACATAGTCTCCAGGATCCATCAAATGGAGTTCTTTTAAAAGTTTTGAGACCCCTGCGATAGGACGACCAGTTGTGATCACGATTTTAACGCCTGCGGTTTTAGCGTCTTGAATGGCTTCAAATACGGAAGGTGTGATCTCTTTTTTTGAATTAAGAAGTGTACCGTCGATATCGATCGCCACTAATTTAATGGACATCCGTCTCTCCTGTAAAATAATCATTGGTGATATAGGAAGTGAATTCCTCTACCTGCTTACTGAAAAGTCCATTAACCTCCAGCATTTCTTTGGGGAAATAGAAGCGGTTGTCCCCATAGCGAGTTCCTGCTAAAGCAGCGACGAGTGGAGACAACTGAGACAATTCAGCGAGACTACCATCTTTTCGGATCATCTCGATTTGGGTCCGCGGTTTTTCAAGCTCTGGTCGATAAATATCGTAGGGCAGGTCAAAATTTTGATG
>JBKXCY010000151.1:0-4145 GCA_046994005.1 Streptococcus sp. | reverse complement strand
ACCAAGAAGTGCTACGCTTGATCGACAAATTCAATGAATTGGGGATCTTTGTAGGCTCTGTCGTCATCACCCAATATGCTGGACAAGCTGCAGCAGATGCCTTTCGCAAACAACTAGACAAGAGCGGGATCGCCTCTTATCTCCACTATCCGATCAAGGGCTATCCGACCGATATGGACCACATCATCTCTCCTGAAGGTATGGGGAAAAATGACTACATCAAAACTAGCCGCAATTTGGTCGTTGTGACAGCTCCTGGACCTGGTTCTGGTAAGCTGGCAACTTGTATGTCCAATATGTACCATGACCAATTAAATGGGATCAAATCAGGTTATGCCAAGTTTGAAACCTTCCCAGTATGGAATCTTCCTTTGCACCACCCAGTCAACTTGGCTTATGAAGCAGCGACTGCAGATCTAGACGATGTCAATATGATCGATCCCTTCCACCTCCAAACCTACGGAGAAACAACGGTCAATTACAACCGCGATATCGAAATCTTCCCTGTCTTGAAGCGCATGTTGGAACGCATCTTAGGAACCTCTCCTTACGCTTCTCCAACAGACATGGGCGTCAACATGGTTGGCTTTGCCATTGTGGACAATGACGCTGCGATTGAAGCTTCCCAACAAGAAATCATCCGTCGCTATTACGAAACCATCTTGGATGTCAAAGCTGAACGCGTCGGTGAAGGAGCTGTCAAGAAGATTGAGCTCTTGATGAATGATTTGGGCATTACTCCAAATGACCGGAAAGTGACTGTTCTTGCTCGTCAGAAAGAAGAAGAAACAGGGGAGCCAGCCTTGGCCCTTGAATTGCCAAACGGCGAGATGGTAACCGGAAAAACCTCCGATCTCTTTGGCCCAACCGCAGCCCTCTTGATCAATGCGATCAAGAAATTGGCGCATATTGATAAAGAAACCAAATTAATCGAGCCAGAATACGTCCAACCTATCCAAGGCTTGAAGATCAATCATTTGGGTAGCCGTAACCCTCGTCTTCACTCAAACGAGATCCTCATTGCCCTAGCCATTACAGCTATGAGCAACGAAGATGCTAAGCTTGCTATGCAAGAATTAGGCAAGTTGAAAGGCAGCGAAGCCCATTCAACCGTGATGCTGACAGACGAAGACAAGAACGTCCTTCGCAAGCTCGGTATCAACGTCACCATGGACCCTGTCTACCAATACGATCGCTTATATCGTAAATAAACTCAGACAAACAAAAACAATCCCTGCTCTAGGAATTGTTCAGATTGAAGACAAAGTCTTCTTAAAAAACTTTCCTTAGGTGAGTACGGACGTCAGCGAACTTCTATGAAGTTCCATGACTAATTATTGAGCCTAAGGTCTCAATAATTCCGAGTGCCTGAAACTGAGTCGTTTCAGGCACTTTTCTCACGGCGGAAAGTTTCAGAATATGATTGAATAACTATAACGAGTATAATTTTTAAAGAATTGATTAAAT
Organism: Streptococcus sp.; assembly: GCA_046994005.1. Lineage (GTDB taxonomy): Bacteria > Bacillota > Bacilli > Lactobacillales > Streptococcaceae > Streptococcus. The sequence continues at coordinate 2,678 of JBKXCY010000151.1, read as the reverse complement.
TTTATTAAAGATTCGTTTCTCTACGCTCTCAACAATCCCTCGAACAGGGATTGTTTTTTATTATGATGCAAAGAAGAGAGACTATTTGACAGCCTCCCATAATTGGCGAATGGGCTTTCTTTGAACAGGGTCCACAAAATGAGGAGCAATTTCATTCAAAGACTCTAGGACAAAGGCACGTTCTGCCACATAAGGATGTGGCAAGATCAAGTTTGGACTGTAACAAATGGTGTCCTCCATATAGAGCAGATCTAGATCGATCACACGTGGCCCCCACTTGACCTCACGGATACGTCCCATTTCCTGCTCAATGGCCAGTAAGGTCTCTAATAAATCCTCTGGGGTCATCCAGGTTTCAACCTCTGCCACCTGATTCAAAAAGGTGTCCTGCTCCACTCCTCCCCAAGGTTCTGTTTCAATCCTTGTGGATGTCTGAAGAAGCCGAATGCCTCGATCCTTGAGTTTCTCTAGCGCTGTCTCCAGCTGCAGTTGTTTATCTCCCATATTGGTGCCAAGCCCAATAAAGGCCTTTTTTTTCTCCCGTTCGATTGTCACCGAACAAGTCTCGAGTGGCAAGGGAACAGGAGCCCAAGGTTTTTTCAACTCCAGACGAACTTTTTCTACAAAGGCATAGCTTTCAAAAATCTTTTGCACCAACTGAAAGGCCACCGTTTCAATCAGATCGATTTTTTCTGCCTGCATCCACTCGGTCAACTGTTCCGCCAAGATCCCATAATGGATCGAAGCTTCCAAATCACCTGTGCGAGCAGCACGGGTCATCTCATAATCTACCCATAGGTCTAGGACAAAGCGTTGTCCTAATTCTTTTTCTGCTGGAAAAACACCGTGATAGGCGTATACCTCTAAGTCCTTGATCCGTAATTGATCCACTCTGTTCACCTCTTATAGCCAGCCATTAGTGGCCCATGAGTTTATAGGCTTCATTTTTTAAGTCTTTATCTGTCGCAAGCAGTCCACGCGCAGCAGTTGTCACTGTAGCGGTCCCAGGTTTACGGACACCACGCATGTTCATACACATATGCTCTGCTTCTACCCAGACAAGTGCTCCTTGTGCTCCAAGATATTCCATCAAGGCATCTGCGATTTCTACCGTCAAACGTTCCTGAATCTGTGGTTTTTTAGCGTATACTTCGACCGTACGAGCCAGTTTTGAAAGCCCAGCCACACGGCCATTTGGAATGTAGGCAATGTGCACTTTTCCATAAAATGGTAAAAAGTGATGCTCACACATGGAATGGAAGAAGATATCCTTCTCAACCACCATATTGTTATCAATGATTTCAAATGATTTAGACAGATGCTCTTCTGCTGTCTGCCCTAGTCCTGCAAAGATTTCTTGGTACATCTTGGCAATGCGGGTTGGTGTTTCCTGAAGTCCCTCACGGTTCTCATCTTCACCGACTGCCTCGATGATCATTTTCACTGCTTCTTCAATTTTCTTTGTATCCATATCATCTCCTAGTTGGATTTTTCTGTTTTTAATAAATAAGGTCGTACCTGGCTAAGGAAGTAGAGCGACCCCGTTACAATGAGGAGCTCATCGCCTTCAGCTTGCCAGTTTTGTAGAAACTCTTGCCAGTTGACTTCCTCAAGCTGATGGTATTTCGCAGCAGCTCTTATCTCTTCTTGAGAATAGGCTCTTGGATCTTCAAAGCTCGTGAGGATCAAGCGACTATTTTCTAGTTCCTGCCACTGAATGAGCATCTCTTCTAAGGCTTTGGTCCGGATGCAGGTAAAAAGAATGGTCTTATTTTGACTTGGGAACAGTTCCCGAAGACTTGCGATCAAAGGCGCAACGGCATGGGGGTTATGGGCCCCATCTAGTAAGATCATGGGATTTTGCGAGACCACTTCCATCCGGCCAGGCCAGACGACTTGATGCAAGGCCTCATCCACTAACTCTCTTGACAAGAGTTCACGCCCTTCTCTTTCAAAAAGTACATCACAGATACTGATCGCAAGAGCTGCATTTCTAGCCTGGTGATGACCTAAGAGCACTACTTGATAGGAGGCTGTTTCTCTTTTGGAACTGTGATAAGAAAAGGATTGGCCCGATAGACAAGAGGCCTCTAGCTCAACTTGGTAATCTCTGTCATAGGCTGTTATCGGTGCCTGCTTCTGAATCGCAATGCCTTCAATGACTTGGCTGGCTTCTGCTTCTAATTTCCCTAGAACCAGAGGAATTCCTGGCTTAATGATGCCTGCCTTTTCACGGGCGATGGAAGCCAGATCTGGCCCAAGAAGAGCGACATGATCCAAGCCAATCGAAGTGATCGCAGTCAGAACAGGCTGACAGACATTGGTACTATCTAGTCGTCCCCCCATACCGACTTCCATGATCACATAATCCAGCTCCTCGTGAGCAAAATAATCATAGGCGATGGCCGTCATCACTTCAAATTCAGTCAACCCTTGAAAAACAGCCCTTGATTGTTTAACTTCCAGGAGTTGCTGGTAACTATCCAGGTAGGTTTGCAGGTCTTGATCCGAAATGGCTTCGCCATTAATGGTGATTTGGTCATTGTAATGGATCAGATAAGGAGAGGTAAAGACTCCAACTCGTAAACCTGCCTGCCTCAAGAGTTGGGACAAGGTGGCAATGGTAGAGCCTTTGCCATTGGTCCCCGCAACATGAATGACCCGACAGTCTAGGTGAG
>JBKXCY010000150.1:0-4147 GCA_046994005.1 Streptococcus sp. | reverse complement strand
ATCCCAACTGGATTGATTGCACGCACTTTAGCAGCAGAAATCTTATGGCTCTTCAATTCTGAGAAGACACCAATCTCACGAATCCGACGTGAAATAAGCTGATTGTATTGGCTACCGTAGTCAAGCACGATGATTTTTTCAACATCATGCAAATCAGTTGATAGGTTTGTCATCTTATCCCCTTCTTAAAGAAATTTACTTTCCTCTATTCTAACACAAAAGCCATGTCTTTACCAATCTCTGATTGAAGAATTAGGAATTTTACGCTACAATAGAGATAACACAGAGAAAGAGCAAGGTTATGATTCCAGCTTACATTCAAATCCATGATCAGATTAAGTCTGAGATTGATCAAAAAATATGGAAAATCGGGGAGCGCCTTCCTAGCGAACGCGATCTGGCTGAGAAATTTCAGGTGAGTCGGATGACGCTGAGGCAGGCTATTACCCTTCTGGTTGAAGAAGGAGTGCTTGAAAGACGAGTAGGAAGTGGCACCTTTATTACCAGCACGCGCGTCCAAGAAAAAATGCGAGGCACAACCAGTTTTACAGAAATTATGAAATCGCAAGGCAAGGAACCTTCTAGCCAAGTGATTTCTTACCGGAAAACCATTCCTAGCCTCCAAGAAGTGGACAAATTGGGCATTGATAAGACAGAAACCATCATTCGGATGGAGCGGGTCCGGTATGCCGATGGGATCCCTGTTGTTTATGAAGTGGCCTCTATTCCAGAGAAATTTATTAAGAATTTCAATCGTGAAGAGGTTACCAGCCATTTCTTCCAAACCTTGGAGCGTCATGGCTATAAGATTGGAAAATCGCATCAGACAATCTATGCTCGATTAGCCAAAGATAAGATTGCGGACTATTTACAGATTTCAAAAGGACAGGCTATTTTAGGTCTGACACAGGTTTCCTATTTTGAAGATGGGACGGCTTTTGAGTATGTAAAAAGTCAGTATGTCGGCGAGCGGTTCGAATTTTATTTAGAAAATAACTAAGCTCGCAAATCGTAAAAATAGAAAACTCTTCAAATGTGTGAGAGGCTCACTCTCTTTGGCATTTGGGAGCTTTTTTTAGGTTGAAGTCATTCTTTCTAAATAGTGATAGTACGGTCAAAAATAAAAGATTTAAAAAAATTTAAAAAATTTTATTTTTTCTTCAATTTTTGATTTTTTTTACGAATTAATAGATAGAAGCTAGTTTTAGATCTAAAAAAAGATATAAGGCAGGAAAAAATGAAAAAAATTAAAATCGATGTGGTAGTTGTTCCCTTGAGTGGGCATCTGTACCCAACTTTAAATCTCGTTAAACCCTTATTAGATGATCCAACTATGGAAATCCGAGTTTTCACGGGTCCTCAGAAAAAAGCCGTCGCAGAAAGTCTCGGCTTCACGGTCGTCCCGATTCTAGAGAACAAAGTAGAAGAATTTGAACGCGCGGCGAATAACGATAAAAAACACAATCTCTTTTCAGCTTATCGGCAATTGTCTAGGAGTCTTGATTTGATTAATCACGTATCGGATCAATTGCTAGAGGAGTGGCGTGTCAACCGTCCAGATATTGTCATTGCTGACTTTATCACTCTATCAGCTGGTTTTGTGGCAGAACAGTTAGAAATTCCTTGGATTACCACCATGGCGACCCAATTTGCAATCGAAACTCCTTATGGTCCTCCTTGCTTCTTCGGAGGGATGGGAGTCGCGCGCACAAAGAAGGAAGAGAAGATCCAAGCACTATGCCGTAAACTCACGCGCATTGGAAAATACTGTGGCGCCTTCCTCTTACGCAAACGCTTAAAACGTTACAATTTCAAGTTGTACAATCAAAATGGAGTGGAGACCATCTACTCTCCTTATGCCATCTTTGGAATTGGTATGATGGAGCTTGAGTTGAAAACACATTTCCCTCATCAATATGCCTGGCTTGGCCCTTTGGGGACTTCTCTTGAAAAAGCTGAAGATTATCCTTTAGATCTCCGTCCTTACGACGACAAGACGAAGGTACTCGTGACATGTGGAACCCAGTTGCCTTGGGCAAAGGAGAATTTGCTAGAACAAACCAAGCATTTGGCCAAAGAGCATCCAGAATGCCACTTTTTCGTCTCCTTAGGTGATGGGGCAAAAGACTTTTCTGAAGAAGAAGTAGCACCAAATGTGACGGTTGTCTCATATCTGCCCTACAAAGAATATATTCCGCAGATGGACTATGTCATTCATCATGGAGGAGCTGGAATCTTTTATCAATGTATCGAATTTAAAAAACCAGCCTTGATCTTGCCACATGATTATGACCAATTTGACTATGCGATTCGAGGAGTAGAAGCAGGAATTGCTTTTCAAGCTCATCGCAATCGCACCGAAGAGATTCAAGCAGGTTTCAATGCCCTATTAGAAAAAGAATCTTGGGAAAAGTTAGAGAGACTAAACAAACTTTCAAAAACCTACAAGCCGTTGGACACCTTGGAGTTTGAGATTCAACGGTTATTAAGACGTGGAACGGATGGAAAACTATGAAAATTCTTGTAACAGGTGCGACTGGCTTCCTTGGAAAATACGTGATCGAAGAGTTATTAGATCACGACTATTCCATTGTAGCTTTTGGCCGAAACGAAAAAAATGGGAAGGCTCTGGAAGGTGAGCGCGTTCAATTTATCAAAGGGGATTTGACCTCTATTGAGGAATTAAGACAAGCCTTTCAGTCTGTTGATGCTGTAGTTCATGCAGGAGCTTTATCCACTGCCTGGGGACCTTGGAAGGCCTTCTATCAGGCGAATGTAGTTGGCACTCAAAATGTCCTTGAATTGTGCCGTGAATATGCGGTAAAACGCTTGGTTTACGTATCTTCTCCTAGTATTTACGCGGCTGGAAAAGATCAATTAAACATCATGGAAAGTGATGCTCCAAAAGAAAATCACCTCAACAATTATATCCGAAGCAAATTGGTGTCTGAAAAACTTTTTTCTGACTATCCGGATGTGCCAAGTATCATCTTGCGTCCTAGAGGATTATTTGGTGTGGGGGATACCAGTATTTTGCCTCGGGTTTTACGCCTCAGTCGAAAAATTGGAATTCCTTTGATTCGAGGAGGAGAGCAGCTCATGGATATGACCTGCGTGGAAAATGTTGCCCTAGCCATTCGCTTGGCTCTGGAAGCAAAAGAAGCTCACGGACAAGTTTATAATATTACAAATGGGGAACCAAAGTCCTTTAAGTATTTGATCGAAACAACATTAAAGGGATTGGGAGAACCGATTCGCTATCGGAAAATTCCGGCAGGTCTTGTAGCAGGTGCGGCCTATAGCCTTGAAGGGGTATATCGTTTATTCCATCTGAAAGCTGAACCTCCATTGACTCGCTATACCTATTATCTCCTTCGATATAGCCAAACCCTCGATATTCAAAAGGCCCAAACCGAACTTGGCTACTATCCAAAAATGACTATTGAAGAAGGGATTGACAACTATGTCCAACATGATCAAGCGCATTGATTATTTTCCAGCAGGCTATTGTAGCAGTCATTCTGGTCTCTTATTTAAAGGAATTCCAAATGAAAAAATGCAATTTCCTGCAGGTGTCTTTTTGATTCAGCACCGTGAAAAAGGTTATATTTTGTACGATACCGGCTATCACTACGAGATTAAGAAAAAAGCTCGGTATTTCTGGTACCGTCTAGCCACCCCAATGCAGATGAAAAAAGAAGACCAGATCGATTATTTATTGCATGAGCGTGGGATTGACCCGGCATCCATTTCCTATGTGATTCTTTCGCATCTGCACCCTGATCATCTCGGCGGAGCAGCCCTTTTCCCAAATGCTCATTTCTTTGTCACCCAGGAAGTCTATGAGGTGTACCAAAAACCAAAATTTAAGGATCTGATTTTTAAAGAGTTTTTGCCAGCTGACTTCAAGGATCGGGTGACTTGTCTCAAAGCAAATCAAAGGCATCCAGCTTTCCCTTACCGCCCGACTGCGGATCTTTTTGGGGATGGGAGCATTCTTGTTTCGTCCATCGATGGGCATGCGAGAGGGCAAGGCTGTCTTTATCTGGATGAGCTCAAGCTCTTTATTGGAGCAGATCTTTCTTGGGGAGTGGACCTCTTGCCTTACACACGGCAAATGCGACTGATCCCTTCCTTGGTTCAGGAT
>JBKXCY010000149.1:0-4170 GCA_046994005.1 Streptococcus sp. | reverse complement strand
CTGTGAGAAGGCCCAGTCAGCTGTATTGGTCCAGGCCTTGATCATGGAATCCGGTTGCTGCCCAAAGAGCATGAGAACGAGGACAACGAGAGCAAGGGTTGGAAGGGCAACAAGAACTGCTAGCCATGGCCAGTTACGCGACTTGTTTAAGAGCTGATGGAGCCATTGAAGCAGACGATTCTCATAGCTTATCTCTGTTCGATCTTCCTGCCACTCCTTGATGCGAACCCATAAGAGATGGATGGAATAGATCAGTAAGAAAAAGGTGTGAAAACTTGCTACCTGCAGTTGATTATCAAAAACTAAGAGAAGAACCACTCCTCCTAGAATGCCACTGATGCAGAAGACATTTGCTAACGGCGAGAGTGAATTCGCATCCCGGTAGGAATAGATAATCAAGGCTATTAAAGTAAGAGCTGCCAGTGTGAAGAAGGTCGGATAGGCGCCAGACCAGATCAGGGCATGCTTCTGCGAATTGATCAAACTTTCACTCCAATCGTAAAAAGTCATCTCCTTGACGATGTAAATGAAAATCGCTTCGAGAAAGCAACCAAAGAGACCAAACCAAAGAACAATTGTAGGCTGTTGCTTTTTCTTTTTGACAGGCTTAGGACTAGGTGATTCCTGCTTTTCCTTCATAAGGAATGCGTCATCTTCTCTTGTCCTTTCTCCTTCTTTTGGCCCTCTATCCTCAAACAGTTCTGGATCTTTGAGAGCTTCTTCCTCAGATTCTTTGAACTGGAGGCTAGACCACCGACCAATCCCATAAATGATGACAAAAATATTGGGGACAAAGAGGGCCAGAGTCAAACCGTAAGGAAAGATCTCCATGGTGAAGGCAATGACCTCCCAAACACTAAATTGAATGAATGGATCCTTAATTGCGTAGAGCGACTGACTAATAACCAAATAGATGTAAAAGGCCAATAGAATCAGAGCATTGGTCACAAAATTGATCTGCAACAGACCAGCTGTGAAATGGGTTTCCAATTCCTTATCCTTTTTCTTATACCAGGAAACGAGTTTTTTCATAAGATCTCCTCAATCAATTTTTTACCATTCTATCAATCAGATCTTACCTTCAGCAAGGCAAAACTGTATTTTTCCATCAAAATCAGTCCCCAGATGTAGATTTTGTTTCCAATCTTCTATTTTTTAACTATTTGATCTAGCCTACTTCCTATTACCTACCTCAGCCTGTCTTATTCTCATACAGTCCTTGAAAGACCACATTTTACGGGAAAAACGCGCTTTTTTATGTTAAAATAAAAGCATGAGAATACAACAATTACAATACATTATCAAAATCGTCGAAACCGGCTCTATGAATGAGGCCGCAAAACAACTCTTCATCACGCAACCTAGCCTTTCCAATGCCGTTAAGGACTTGGAAAATGAGATGGGAATTGAAATCTTTATCCGGAATCCTAAAGGGATCACTTTGACCCGCGATGGGATGGAGTTCCTCTCTTATGCCCGCCAGGTGGTGGAGCAGATTGACCTCTTGTCCGAGCGCTATAAAAATCCTGTGGGTTCTCGTGAGCTTTTCAGTGTCTCTTCACAGCACTACGCCTTCGTGGTTGAGGCCTTCGTTTCACTATTGAAGAAAAGCGACATGGAAAAATACGAGCTCTTCCTACGGGAGACGCGGACTTGGGAGATCATCGATGACGTCAAGAATTTCCGAAGCGAAGTTGGCGTCCTCTTTTTGAATAGCTACAACCGGGATGTCCTCTCTAAGATGCTAGATGATAATCACCTGATTGCCACCCACCTCTTTACAGCGCAACCTCATATCTTTGTCAGCAAGACCAATCCTCTTGCCAAGAAAGAGATTGTCCACTTGTCTGATCTGGAAGATTTCCCATACCTTAGCTATGACCAAGGAACCCATAACTCCTTCTACTTCTCAGAAGAGATCCTCTCTCAAGAGCATCATAAGAAATCCATCGTCGTCAGTGACCGGGCGACCCTCTTTAATCTCTTGATTGGTCTGGATGGCTACACCATTGCGACCGGGATCCTCAACAGCAATCTCAACGGGAATAACATCGTCTCCATTCCCCTTGATATCGAAGACCCGATCGAGCTGGTCTACATCAAACATGAAAAAACAGCCCTCTCAAAAATGGGAGAGAAATTCATCGAATACTTGCTTGAGGAAGTGAAGTTTGATAAGTAATAAAATATCTGAGTGATCCATGTTCACTCAGATATTTTTTATTGTCTTAATTGAGAAAATACTTCTCCAATTTTTCCTTCGATAACTAGGTCTGCTTGCTTGTCTTGTGGGATACTGGTCTTATTGATGACAACCAGCTTCTTCCCTTGGAAATACTGGATCAAGCTAGCTGCTGGGTAGACCACAAGTGAGGTTCCACCGATAATCAGGAGATCAGCCTCTTGGATGGCTTGGGCTGCTTGACTAAAGACGTCCATATTGAGAGGCTCCTCGTAGAGGGTCACATCAGGTTTGACCACCTTGCCACAGTCCAGGCAGTGTGGAATCTGGCCTTCCAAAGCTAGAAAGGCCTCCAAATCATAAAATCGCTGGCAACCCGTACAGTAATTGCGGTCGGCACTGCCATGGAGCTTCAAGACTTTTTTAGAACCGGCCATTTCATGGAGACTATCGATATTTTGTGTCACCACTGCCTTGAGCTTACCAGTCTCTTCAAGCCACGCGAGATAGCGATGGGCAGCATTGGGCTTGGCACCTGGGTAGAGTAGGTATTTCTTATAGAAGTCGAAAAAATCCTCTGGATAACGCTCAAACATGGTATGGGAGACCAATTGCTCAGCTGTCAAATGCCGCCCTACCTGAACGCTATAGACACCGTCTGAGCTTCGAAAATCCGGAATATTTGACTCCGTGGAAACTCCTGCCCCTCCGAAAAACACGATCCGCTGACTCTGATCAATCATCTCCTGTAGTTGAGCAATCTTATCCATCTACTTCTCCTTTAGTAGCTCTTCCATGACAGCATTGGCCTGATCAAAATAAAAGTTAGCTTGATCATAATGGATGCCTGTGTAGCTTGCAAGGTCAATCAAATTCTTCATAAAATCCTGAGAAGAGAAACCCGTCGTCCGATGGAGCTCTTCTTCATCAAAGGGCTTGATCAAGTGGGCCAGGGGGTTGCGAACTGATTTTTCTAACTCCCGCAATTGTTGGGCCGCAACTTTGACGCTATCTGGCAAATCCAACTGCACAATCAACTCCGTCAAACTGGATGAATTGACCACACTTTCGCTGTGGAATTGCTGCAGGATAGGGTTGTCGGACGCATGCAGGCTCTCAAACTTCCAACGGTCATAACTCGATTCTTTGGAGTTATGAATATAGTTGGTAATATCAGGAATTTTCAACTGAATCAATCGCATAAAGATCCGATAGATGGCTGGGCTGACGGCACGAACAAAGTCAATAATCTGCTCATTTCGCAACTTCGCCTCTAAGTCATAGAGGTAGTTAGCCAACTGCTCATCTTCTGGATCTTCATGCCAAAAAAGCTGAAAACCAGTCGCCTCTAGCAACTCGGTTCTCAACTTTTGATTCATGACGGGTTGGATATTAAGCTCTCGACGCTCCGCCATTAACTGCAGTAAGCTCACCAACAAATCCGGTACTTCTTCCTGCTGCTTGATAGAGCGCAGAGCCCGGCTGTAGTGATAATTTTGGAGATCGTAGAGCCATTCATCATGAAAGAATTTTGTCATTAGTCTGCAATCAAGGTCTCAAGACCAACTTTCATCATGTCTGTGAAAGTATTTTGACGTTCTTCAGCGGTTGTGTCCTCATCAGGATTGACCAAACTGTCTGAAATAGTCATGATAGCAAGGGCATCAACATGGTGTTGAGCAGCAAGATAGTAAAGGGCTGCCGCTTCCATTTCTACAGCTTTGACACCCCATTTACCAAGCTCGATGTTCTTTTCACCATAGTTTGAATAGAAGACATCTGATGACAAGACATTGCCGACGTGAGTCGTCATGCCAAGGTCTTTGGCAATGTGGTAAGCCTTGTCTAAAAGATCAAAGCTAGCGATTTGAGGGAAATCGAATTGAGGCCAGTCGTTGCGGATGATGTTTGAGTTGGTTGCAGCAGCTTGTGCCAAGACCAATTCACGAACATGCACATCCTCGTTCAAAGATCCAGCTGTCCCCACA
>JBKXCY010000148.1:0-4212 GCA_046994005.1 Streptococcus sp. | reverse complement strand
TTATTGCAGACCGCAATCCATGGGCGGCTAAGTTGGTCATGATGAATCCTTTGGCTCAAATTATTCAAGACATGCGGTATTTCTTGATTGATAGGGCCAATACCCCTGTTTGGCTTTTGGTAGAGAATAAGTTCTTGGTTCTGATTCCTTATGTCTTGCCAATTCTTATTTTTATCGCTGGCTTTGCTTACTTTAACAAACATGCTAAGAAATTTGCGGAGATTCTCTAATGACAGATAAACAAATTGCAGTAAAAGTAGACCATGTCAGCAAGTACTTTAAGTTGCCAACAGAGGCAACCAATAGTCTTCGAACTGCCCTGGTCAATCGCTTCAAAGGAATCAAAGGTTATAAAGAACAACACGTTCTCAAGGATATTTCTTTTGAGGTAGAAAAAGGAGACTTTTTCGGGATCCTCGGAAGAAATGGTTCTGGGAAATCAACCCTCTTAAAAATTATTTCTGAAATCTATGTACCGGAAAAAGGTACTGTCACTATCGATGGGAAACTGGTGTCCTTTATTGAGCTTGGAGTGGGCTTTAACCCAGAACTGACAGGTCGTGAAAATGTCTACATGAACGGGGCCATGCTGGGCTTCTCAACAGCTGAAATTGATGCCATGTATGATGACATCGTAGACTTTGCTGAGTTGCATGACTTCATGAACCAAAAACTCAAGAACTACTCATCAGGTATGCAGGTTCGTCTAGCTTTTTCGGTTGCCATTAAGGCCCAAGGTGATATCTTGATTTTGGACGAGGTCCTAGCAGTAGGAGATGAAGCTTTCCAACGCAAGTGTAATGATTACTTCCAAGAACGCAAGAAATCAGGAAAAACCACTATCCTGGTTACCCATGATATGGGAGCCGTCAAGAAATATTGTAACAAGGCTGTTTTGATTGAAAATGGTTTGGTGAAGGCTTTAGGGAGTCCAGAAAATGTTGCCAATCAGTACAGTTTTGATAATACAGCTCCTTTGCAACAGGGAGGAGAAGCTAATGGAGCAGGTAATTCAAACCAGGAAGAAAATGTCTTGGTTGAAAATTTTCAGCTTCAGTTGTTAAGCTCAAACAAATTACGTCCTCAAGATCCTATTCAGTTCCAGATTGATTTTGATGTTCGTGAAGATATCAAGACCTATATCGCTCTGTCTTTAACGGATATTGATCGGAACATTTGGATCTATAATGATAATTCTATGAATCAACTGATGAGTGGAACTGGGCATAAAACGGTTCATTATACTTGTTCACTGCCAACTGTAAATGACTTAAAAATGAAATTGGAAGTGACAGTAAGGGATGAGGAAGGGCAGATGTTGGCCTTTTCAGACGCCACCCAGACCCCACTGATCTTTATCAATCGAGATGATATCGCTTTGGATGATAAATCAGCAATGGATTCGGCAAGTGGCTTAATCCAACGCAATGGAACATGGTCAATGACTGACTAGACTGAGGGAAATATGGAAACGACGCCTTTTGTTTCGATTATCTGTACGGTTTTTAATAAAGAGCCCTGGCTAAAGAAGACGATTGATAGCTTCTTAGCCCAACAAACTGAGTTTGATTATGAGATTATCCTGGTGGATGATGCTTCAAGTGATGGATCTCGTTCTATCATTCAGGATTATCAAGCCAACTACCCTGATCTGATCCGTGCCTTTTATCAGAATGAGAATCAGGGAATCGCCAAAACCTGGGTAGCTATCTGTAAGGAAGCACGGGGGCAATACATTGCTCGCTGTGACGGAGATGATTTTTGGGTTGACCCTTTTAAACTTCAGAAACAGGTTGACTTGTTAAAAAGTAAACCCGATTGCAAATGGTCCAATACAGATTTTGATATTTATGATGAAAAAGGAACTCTCGTTTCTAAGGCTGGCTTTGCTAATCATACGATTCCATTAGCAGATACCTATGAAAAGATGCTTGCAACAAGAGGTTTTACCATGGCCTCTACATGGCTAGTTGATAGAGATCTGATGTTAGAAGTTAATCAAGAGTTAGACTTAACGACATCAGATGATACTTTCAACCTTCAATTGGAACTCTTTCAACGGACTTCTTTAGCCTATCTGGATGAAGCGACAGTTGCTTATACCATTAATCAAGGATCGGATTCTCGTCCAACTGATTTCAGAAAACTAGAACGCCGATTTCATAAGTTGTTGAAAACACAACTTGAGTATCTTGATAAATATCCAAATGCCGATTATAAAGAGATGACGAAGATCCTTTTAGATCGTAATAATACTTATGAGATTCGTCTTTCCAAACCAATGGATTCTCTTTCACACATCGGAATGGAGTCTGTTACAATTTATTTTGGTGACGAAGAAAATACTTATTCGGAAGATCGTACCATGACCAAACTTCTTCAAAAAGAAGATAGTCTGGCAATCGAAATTCCGAAGGGAACTTCTGTTATCCGAGTTGATCTGTCTGAAAGTCCAAGTTATTACTCTGATGTTGAATTGAGAGATTCTAACGGAAAGGTTTGCTCGCCAGTTTATAGTAATGGTATCGTTACAGATAATTTGTTTCTTTTTAGTGAACCAGATCCTCAATTGATTTATGAAGTTGAAGAAGAAGGTGTGTATCAACTGAGCTATAAAATGATTTCTATAGATAATCCCTCTGCACCGGATTATATTGGAAAAGTTTTTGCTGCCGAAATGTTAGATTGTCAAAATAGTTTGAAAAATCTTGAGGCAGAGTTACAAGCTACGAAAGAAGCATATAATACAGTCATCCATTCTCGCCGTTGGACCATTCCAACAAAGATCTTGAAATTCTTTAGAATAAGGAAATAATATGCAACGTTTACTTTTATATGTTCACTATAATAAGTTTAATTTTATTAGTGGACATGTACTTTACCAATTAGAAAACATTCGTCCCTTGTATTCACGGGTGGTCTTTATCTCCAATAGTCAACTACCAGAAGATGTGAAGTCTAATTTAGTAGCACAGCATCTGGTAGACGATATTCTAGAGCGCCAAAATAGTGGCTTTGACTTTGCGGCTTGGCGGGATGGAATGAAGACAGTTGGCTTTGACCAACTGGCTCATTTTGATTCGGTTACCCTCATGAATGATACCTGCTTTGGACCTCTTTGGGATCTAGAACCAATCTACCAAAAATTTGAGAATGATGATGAGGTTGATTTCTGGGGAATGACCAATTACCGGAAAGACAAGGATTTTAACGAGCATATTCAGAGTTATTATCTTAGCTTTAAAAAACAGGTTATTGAATCAAGTACTTTCCATGAATTTTGGCAGGAAGTTCAAGACTTTACCAATGTTCAGGATGTAATCGATAACTACGAAACCAAGGTCACAACGAACTTCTTGGATGCAGGTTTTCACTATAAGACGGTCTTTGATACCATTCATGAAGACACCACAGGGATGCTTTATCCAGACTTTTCTTACTACAATCCTACAGCGATTCTCAATCATAAGGTTCCTTTCATCAAAGTCAAAACCATTGCAAACAATGAAGGAATTATGCCTTATATTTTCGACGAGTTGGAGCGTGTAACGGACTATCCATTAGACTTGATTCTCAACCATATGTCTATGATTGATCGTCCGGACTATCCTTATCTCTTGTCTCGTAAGTACTTGAAAAACCAAGAATTAGCTGGAGAGTTCGGTAAAAAAGTTGCGGTTCATCTCCATGTCTTTTATGTGGACCTCTTGGAAGAATTTCTAGATGCATTTCAAGCCTTTCATTTTGCTTATGACTTATGGATCACGACGGATGTAGAAGAGAAGAAGCAGGCTATTGAGAAAATTCTTTCTCATCGAACACAAGATGCGACGGTTGTGGTGACTGGAAACGTTGGTCGGGATGTGCTGCCAATGTTGCTCTTAAAAGAGCAACTCTCTCGTTATGACTATGTAGGCCATTTCCATACCAAGAAATCCAAAGAAGCAGATTTCTGGGCAGGTGAATCTTGGCGCAAAGAATTGATCGAGATGCTGGTCAAACCGGCTGATCAAATCCTAGCCAATATGGAAGCCAATCCAAAAGTCGGAATCACTATCGCAGATATTCCAACTTTCTTCCGTTACAATCGAATAGTGGTTGCTTGGAATGAGGCTCTTATTTCACCAGAGATGAACAAGCTCTGGGAACGGATGGGAGCGACCAAGACGATTGATTACAAAAATTTCAATACCTTTGTCATGAGTTATGGGA
>JBKXCY010000147.1:0-4248 GCA_046994005.1 Streptococcus sp. | reverse complement strand
ATTTAACGTTAAAGGCATGGAGCAATTGGATCAAACCAAGAGTCGCAAAGGCCATAGTCAAAGCGTCTGCATGGATTTCGGCACGAGTCGCATGTTCTGGAGAGAGTAAGGCCCAGCCATAAACACCAAGAACGAGCAAGGTTTGGAAGATACCTTGATAAAGAATGGCTCCGAAGACCCCACCGTCAAAGAAGTTAGATTTACGTCCACGAGGTTTGTGGGTCATGACACCTGGCTCAGCTGGTTCCACACCAAGAGCGATAGCTGGAAGAGTATCGGTAACCAGGTTAATCCAGAGAAGATGTACTGGTTGAAGAACATCCCATCCAAAGAGGGTTGCAAAGAAGATGGTGAAGACTTCAGCCATATTGGCAGACAAGAGGTATTGGATAGATTTTTGGATATTTGAGAAGACCTTACGTCCTTCTTCAACCGCTACGATAATGGTTGCAAAGTTATCATCTGCAAGGACCATATCAGATGCTCCTTTAGAAACTTCTGTACCTGTAATCCCCATACCGATACCGATGTCAGCTGTCTTAAGTGAAGGTGCATCGTTGACCCCATCACCCGTCATAGCGACAACCTTACCTTCATTTTGCCAAGCTTTAACGATGCGAACCTTGTGTTCAGGTGATACACGCGCATAGACAGAGTATTGCTTGAAGACTTTTTGGAATTCTTCATCAGTCAGTTCATTCAACTCAGCCCCTGTGAAGACATGGTCTTCTGTATCATTTGGATCGATAATTCCCAAACGTTTGGCAATGGCTTCTGCCGTATCTTGGTGGTCACCTGTGATCATGATCGGACGAATACCTGCTTCCTTAGCGACACGGACAGCTTCTGCAGCTTCTGGACGCTCAGGGTCAATCATACCGACCAAACCAGAGAAGATCAGGTCAGACTCAACAATTTCAGACTCCAAAGTTGGAATTTCCTTGCTTGTATTATAAGCCATCATCAAAACACGAAGGGCTTGTTTAGCCAAGTCTTTGTTGGTAGCAAGGATAGCTTTCTTATCTTCATCTGTGATAGGACGAACTTCCCCATTGACTTCAATACGTGTCACACGTTTAAGCAATTGGTCAGGCGCACCCTTAACAGCGATAAAATAAGAACCGTCTGCTTCCTTATGGATGGTAGACATAAGCTTACGGTCTGAATCAAATGGCAATTCTGCCACACGTGGCTCATCCTTCAAAATTTCGCGAACATCAAAATTGTGATCCAAACCAAACTGTACCAAAGCAGTCTCTGTTGGGTCCCCAATCAACTTGCCAGATGGGTCCACCTTAGTATCATTGGCAAAGTTCATGATACGAAGGGTATTGTTGCTAGCAGCAATCTCAGCTGCTGAGCTTTGCAATTGACCGTTGGTGTAGACCTTCTCAACAGTCATTTGGTTCATAGTCAAAGTACCTGTTTTATCAGATGCGATGATTTCTGTTGAACCAAGAGTTTCAACCGCTGGTAATTTACGAACAATCGAATTGCGTTTGGCAAGGGTTGTAGTTCCCAAAGATAGAACGATAGTTACAATGGCAGGAAGTCCTTCTGGAATGGCCGCAACCGCAAGGGCTACCGCAACCATCAAGCCTTCTAATGGATGCTCTCCACGAACGAAGACACCAACTAAGAAAGTAATGACCGCAATCACAACAATTAAGTAAGTCAAGGCCTTAGATAATTGTTCCAAGCTTTGCTTCAATGGTGTTTCAGTCTCATCGGCATTGGCCAACATATCTGCAATCTTACCAACTTCTGTATACATACCAGTGTTTGTTACGACACCAATACCACGACCATAAGTTACATTTGAGTTTTGGTAACCCATATTAACGCGGTCCCCAATTCCAGCATCTGCTTCAACAAGTCCTGTCACATCTTTTTCAACTGGCACAGACTCCCCTGTAAGAGCTGCTTCTTCAATTTTAAGAGAAGCTGCTTCAAACAAACGCATATCTGCAGGCACGACATCTCCCGCTTCAAGCAAGACGATATCTCCGGGTACCAATTCTTTTGAGTCAATCTCAATAACATGGCCATCACGACGAACACGAGCCATGGGGCTAGACATATTTTTCAGAGCTTCAATGGCTGCTTCTGCTTGCCCTTCTTGGTAAACCCCAAAGGCAGCATTCAAGACAACAACGGCCAAGATGATCATGGCATCCGTTAGACCGTCCATTCCTTCTGTAATCACAGAAAGTGCCGCTGCCACAAGCAAGATGATAATCATCAAATCCTTAAATTGATCAAGGAATTTAGCTAGTAGGCTACGTTTTTCACCCTCTTCCAACTCATTACGACCATAATTCGCTAAGCGTTCTTGAGCCTGGGCGGTTGACAAACCTTCGACAGATGAGTCCAAGTTCTTTAGGACTTCCTCAGAAGATTGCGTGTAAAACAAATCTTTATTTTGTTCTTTTGACAAAACAGTCTCCTCCTTTTTGGCCTCTTTTTACAAAAAAAGAGACCTGTTTTTTAAAAAAACAAGTCTCGCTGTTTAATATAGTGCCGGAAATAATTCGTAATGACGACACTATCGCGGAAAACCGCCAGCTACTCCCTTGAGTGGTTTTATTATACCATTTTTATAGAATAAAGCAAGCGGGATCTAGAATAATTTAATGAGGATTATTCTTCCCATTCCACTAGTAATTGATAATTGGCAAATTCCTGTTCTCCATCGAGAGTTAACAAGCGATAAGAGACTTGCAAATGACCTGCTTCTAATTGAAAGAGGTCTGTTGTAATCAAAAACTGCTGAATGCCCATCGGAGTTGGGATGATTGCCCCACCATCTTCATTTTTGTAGAAACGCATGATGGATTTAGGACTTGAGAATCGTGTCATGACCAATTCATCGTTGGAAAATTTCAAAGCAACCTTTTCATCTTCTTCATTGGTATACAAGAGATATTGAAAACCTGCTTTTTCCTTCCATTCACCTTGATAGTACTGATCAACGATTTCCATTTCTTCTCCAAATCGAATGGTATTTTGAATGCGAATCTGCATCTTTGTCTCCTTCTCTTCTTTTATTGCCTTACTATTCTATCAAATTTTACGCATTTTGACTGCCCCTATTAGCCTCTAGATCGCAAAATAGGCTTTTTTTTGCTATAATAGACCCATGAATGAAAAAGTCTTTCGCGATCCCGTACATGATTACGTTCATGTGGATCATCCCATCATTTATCAATTAATTAATAGTAAAGAATTTCAACGACTACGCCGCATCAAACAACTGGGGACATCTGGTTTTACCTTCCACGGTGGGGAGCATAGTCGTTTTTCTCACTGTCTTGGCGCCTATGAAATTTCAAGACGCATTCTGTCCATTTTTGAGGAAAAGTATGCAGAGCAATGGAATTCTGATGAAAACTTACTGACCATGACAGCTGCCCTTCTTCATGACATTGGACATGGTGCCTATTCCCATACCTTCGAAGGACTCTTTGGGACTGACCATGAAAAGATGACACAGCTGATCATCACCAGTCCAGAGACGGAGGTCAATCAGATCCTCTTACAGGTAGCACCTGATTTCCCAAATCGTGTAGCCAGCGTCATTGATCATACCTATCCCAATAAACAAGTGGTGCAATTGATTTCTAGTCAAATTGATGTGGACCGAATGGATTATTTACTACGGGATGCTTACTTTACGGGTGCTTCCTATGGAAAATTTGACTTGACCCGTATTTTGCGCGTCATTCGACCGATTGAAAATGGCATTGCCTTCCAACAAAATGGCATGCACGCTGTCGAGGATTACGTGGTCAGCCGTTACCAAATGTATATGCAGGTCTACTTCCACCCGGCTACTCGTGCCATGGAAGTCCTCCTTCAAAATCTACTCAAGCGCGCTAGAACCATTTATCCAGATCAAAAAGAGTATTTTCAATTGACTTCACCTCGCTTGATTCCATTTTTTGAAGAAGAGGTCACTATTCAAGACTACCTAAATCTAGATGACGGTGTGATGAATACCTATTTCCAAGTCTGGATGGATAGTCCGGATACCATCTTGTCTGATCTTGCTCAGCGCTATATTAATCGGAAAGTCTTTAAATCGATTTTATTTACAGAAGATAAGCGAAAAGACTTAGCAATCCTTGAAAAACTGATTAAAGAGGTTGGGTTTAATCCAACCTACTACACAGCTATTCATCAAAATTTTGACCTGCCCTACGATATTTATCGACCAGAGCTTGAAAAACCGAGGACCCAGATCGAGAT
>JBKXCY010000146.1:0-4285 GCA_046994005.1 Streptococcus sp. | reverse complement strand
AGCAGGAGATAAAGACATCCAGACAGAAGGTCGTTTCAAAGTTTTTGGCGACAAGTAATCACTTTAGCTCAGGCAGTCAGTTTGGCGATTGGCTGTACTATGACTAAAGAATTTCAAAATGATAAGACAAAAAAGTAGCAGGATTGAGAAATCTTGTTATTTTTCTATCTCAAAAATTGTAATACCCAAGGAAACTTATAGCTTGAAATTAAAAACTTTCCTTAGATGATAGCGAATGTCAGCGACCTTCAAAGAAGTTCCATGAGTAAGGTTTGGCTCCCTCGATTTTTAATTTTTAGGCTTAGGTTAAGACAATTCTCCAAACTTCCAAGTACTTGTATTCACTACTGGTCTTTTTTTGAATTGACCGGATTAATTAATGATTTATTATCGCGGTAGCATGCCCATTAATTTTTTAAAATCTTTCCCACTAAATTGGCGAACTGAATACTAAAAAATCTGCTAGGTCTTGATGGTTGATTTTAAGGATTTGTTTTAAGAGGTGAAGTTGAAATGTAGATTCTTCTAATTAGTTTATCGAAGGAGGGAGACTACAAAAGATTTCGAAAAAAGGTGCTATTGATATCTTATTTTTAATAACTTTGACAACATTCTTTTTATTTTTGACAAAGATGCTTGTCAAAAATAAAAAGAAGCGTTACAATGGTTTTAGATAAAGAAGGAGAGGTATTCTTATGGGAGGCATGTGGATTTTATTTATCCCTTTTCTGATTCTAATTTATACGGACTCAGAAAAGAAGATAAAAAGGTTGAACAAACGCATCAGACGATTAGAAAAACAAGTGAAAGGAAATCAAGACATGTCTAGACTTTTAGAAGAATTGAAAGGCCAAACGGCCACTGTTACAGTAGATGGTGGTGGATTTGAGTATGAAATTATAGATATCGATGAAGATTGGGTCAAACTGACTCGTGTGAATCATAAACAACAGAGGGAAACCAAGTTAGTTCGCATCGAAGATATTCAGGGTATTCAACTATAAGGGGGCGAAAGCCATGATCTTAAAAAATCGACTGAAAGAGCTGAGGGCGCGTGATGGTCTCAACCAATCCGAGCTAGCCAAGCTAGCAGGGGTCTCGCGCCAGTCCATCAGTCTCTTGGAACGTGGTGAGTATACACCTTCTGTCATTATCGCTATGACTATTGCCCAGGTCTTCAATGAACCAGTGGAGAATGTCTTTAGTTTAGTAGAGGGAGAGGAATAATATGAAAAAGCGACAACAAGAACGATCCGCTCGTTACCGGTTTTGGAGAAATGTCGGAATCATCACAGGTTCCGGCTTGATTGGAGGAGTCATTGGTTTTTTGACAGGCATGTTCGGATCCGAAAAACTCCTTGAAATCCAATCCTTCTTTAGTAAAGAAGGACTCCTTTGGGGTTCAATACTTTTGTTTCTTATCGTGTTTATGGTCACGATAGCCTTACTAATAAGCGCGAGAAAAGTCCATCAAAAAATGCTCCAGATAGAAGACGAAGAGGAAGCCTATCACTATGACATCCAGAAGAAAAAACTGTTTGGGTTAGCGACCATTTTTAAAGGAGTCATGATCTTGCCATACTTTTTAGTCATCATCTTTTATAGTCAATGGGTGTATATGGATAGACCTTCCACAGGGCACTTAGCTTTTATCTTTGGAACATTTACCATGCTCTATCTTTTTCTTGTCTTGATTGTCCTATTTTTCTTATCAGATATCTTCTTTCGCAAGACCTTCCATATGCTTTATGGAAAACCGATTCCTCGCAACGCCAATACCAAGGAAGTGCGTGAATTCACGATGAGTATGATGGATGAAGCAGAAAAACAGATTAGCTACGAGGAAAATTTCGAAGTGGTCGTCAAGTTAAGCAATTATGTCTTACCGCTTTCCTTAATTGCGATATTCTTAGTTGGCATTGCTTTCCATACAGATATCTTGTTAGCATTAGTAGTGGTATCACTGATTTATGTCTATATCTTGGTCTCTCAGTACAAGATTACCAAACGTTATTATAAAGAGTAGAGGAGTCATCTATGTTAGAAATCAGAAATTTAGAGAAGAGCTTTGGCAAGAAGCAAGTCTTGTTCGGGATTGACTTGACTGCGAAAAAAGGGTCTATCTTAGGTTTGATCGGGAAGAACGGATCAGGGAAGACCACCATCTTCCATAGTATCCTCCGCTTCCTTGACTACAGTGGTGATATCCAATTGGATGGCAAAGCAATCAGTCAAGAAACCTATAAGGAAATTGGCTACCTGCCAGAAGAGCGGAGCCTCATGCCCAAGTTGACCGTCTACGAACAAGTCCGTTACCTTGCTAATCTCAAAGGCATGTCAACTGCTGAGGTCAAGAAGAAACTTCCAATCTGGATGGAAAAACTCCAAGTAAAAGGGAGATTAACTGATAAGATTAAGAGCCTCTCAAAAGGGAATCAGCAAAAGGTTCAATTGATCATTACTATGATCCATGAGCCAAAATTGATCATCTTGGATGAGCCGTTTAGTGGACTGGATCCTGTCAATACAGAAGTCCTCAAGCAGGTCATTTTTGAAGAAAAAGAACGTGGGGCGACCATTATCTTCTCTGACCACGTCATGACCAATGTGGAAGAACTCTGTGATGAGTTGGTCATGATTCGTGATGGATCTGTAATTCTCTCAGGTCCTGTACAAGAAGTTCGCAATAGCTTCGGGAAGACTCGTCTCTTTGTATCCAATGACTTCAGTAAAGAGGAGTTGGAAGTATTGCCTCATGTGACCAAGGTGACCATGACCAAGCAAGGCCTTTGGAAGTTGGTATTGGATGATGAAACAGCAGGTCCAGTCCTCTTTGATCAGTTGACCAAGGGTCGCTATCTGGCAACCTTTGACCAACAAGCCCCAACCATTGATGAAATCTTTAAACTAGAATCAGGAGTAGAAGTATGAAACAAATGCTGATTGTTATCAAAGAAACTTATCTACGTCAAGTGAAATCATGGAGTTTTTTCCTGATGGTTCTTTCTCCCTTTCTCTTTATTGGATTGTCGATTGGTTTGAACTACTTCGTTGGCTCATCTACATCTGCGAAAAGCAATATCGCCTTGATAACAGATCAAGCTCCTGTCAAGGAAGGCTTGAAAGGAACCGATGGCTTGACCTTTGACTATAAGGATGAAGCAGCAGCTAAGAAGGCCATGAAAGAGGAAGAGATCAAGGGAATCCTCACAGTTGAAGAAAAGGATGGCCAGCTAGAGGCTCGCTACCAAAGTGAGGATGCCATGAAGCCAGATTTCAAATCAGTCCTTATGGCTAAATTGAGTCAGGTCCAACAAATGCTCAATGTTTCTAAGGCGGATTTAAGCCAAGAGCAGTTAACAGCCCTCTCTCAACAGGTCTCATTGACTGAAAAAATTGATGAGAAGAAAGAAGGACTGAAAATGGTGCAGACCATGGTAGCTGGAGGTATCGGTTTTCTTCTTTACATAATTCTGATCTTTTATTCAAGTATCACTGCTCAAGAGGTAGCCAGTGAAAAAGGAACCAAGATCATGGAAGTGGTCTTCTCAAGCATTCGTGCAACTCACTATTTCTATGCTCGCATGATTGGTCTTTTCGGAGTGATTTTTACCCATATTGGTATCTATGCAGTTGGCTTGGGAGGCGTTTGGATTTTTAGAGATTCCATTCCTCTTGTGAAAGATATTTTATCTCCAGACTCACCTATCACCCAACATATTGGACAATCCATTTCCTTGAATACCTTCTTCTTTATCATTCTTGGAATCTTCATGTACGTCGTTCTTTCAGCTTTCCTAGGGTCAACAGTTGCTCGTCCTGAAGATACAGGAAAGGCCATCTCTCCTCTGATGATGTTAGTGATGGTTGGATTCTTTGGAGTGACTGCCTTGGGTAGCGCAGGAGATGTCCCTCTATTGAAGATTGGATCCTACATTCCATTCATTTCAACTTTCTTCATGCCATTCCGTACCATCAATGGCTATGCAAGTGGACTTGAATCATGGGGGTCATTCGGAATTGCCTTGGCCTTCACGCTCCTCGGCACCATGATCATTGGAAAAATCTATTCTAGTCTCATCTTACAAACAGATGATCTAGGTTTAGTCAAGACTGTTAAAAAAGCTTTAAGCTATCGTTAAAAGAGACACCTTCAGTGGATACTGGAGGTGTTTTGCTTTGTGAAATCATTGCTGTTTGGTCTTCTTTACTTTATAATGAAAGTAGAATGAAAAGGAGGCGGACATGAACTATATTGAGTTTGCTGAAAATGAGCGTCTGTCCA
>JBKXCY010000145.1:0-4368 GCA_046994005.1 Streptococcus sp. | reverse complement strand
CTATGCAGCTGACCACCTCTCGGAAGAAAAATGGGATATCCGAACCTTATCTAGTCATGAGGATTTAGATAGCAAGGATCGCATCGCGGAGTTAGCCATCCAATTTGCGCTCTTTTGGGAAAAGGCAAACTAAATGAAAGAAGCAATGATTGAACTGAAGGATTTTTCCTTCCAATACAAGGCACAGTCTGAACCAACCTTGAAAAATCTCAACTTAACCATTTATAAGGGGGAAAAGGTCCTAATTGTTGGACCATCTGGTTCTGGAAAGTCAACAATTGGCCAGTGCTTAAATGGGATTATTCCCAATATTTATGAAGGAACCAGTAGTGGACAATTTCTCATTCAGGGAAAAGAGGCTTTTCATCTTAGTATTTATGAGAAGTCTCACTTGGTCAGTACGGTCTTGCAGGATACAGATGGTCAATTTATTGGTCTCAGTGTTGCAGAAGATTTGGCTTTTGCCCTTGAAAACGATATGGTGGAGCTGGGAACGATGAAAGAGCGTGTGCAGAGTTGGGCAACACGCTTAGATTTGATGAAGCTCTTGGACCACCGACCTCAAGATTTGTCCGGTGGTCAAAAGCAGCGGGTGAGCTTAGCAGGCGTTCTGATTGACGAGAGTCCGATTCTACTCTTTGATGAACCACTGGCTAATCTAGATCCCAAGTCGGGCCAGGATATTATTGATCTGATTGATCAGATTCATGAAGAACAGGGCACGACAACTATTATTATCGAACACCGTTTAGAGGATGTACTATACCGTCCTGTCGATCGGGTCATCTTGATCAATCAAGGCCAAGTTCTCTTTAATGGTCAACCAGATGAGTTGTTGAGAACGACACTGTTGGGTGAAAATGGGATTCGAGAACCTCTCTATTTAACAACTCTTCGTCAACTCGGTCAGGATTTAGATCAATTGGAGCATCTGGATCGTCTGGAAGATATTGAGCTTACTGGTGTGAATCATTCCATTCCAGAAGCAACCTTTGCTAAAACTGGTGAAGCAGAAGAACTATTGAAGTTGGAGCAGATTTCCTTTGCTTATCAAGAAAATCATCCGATCTTAAAAAATATTTCCCTCAGTATACCTAAGGGCCAGCGCTTAGCCGTTGTCGGGAAGAATGGGGCAGGGAAATCAACTCTTGCTAAAGCCATCTGTGGCTTCATTACAACTGAAGGACAATACACCTCTAGAGGAGAAGACATCAAGCAGGAGAGTGTCAAGGAACGGGCTGAGCGAGTCGGCTATGTCTTGCAAAACCCCAATCAAATGATTTCAACCAATATGATTTTTGACGAAGTGGCTCTAGGCTTGCGCTTGCGGGGGATATCGGAAGAAGAAATTAAGGAGCGTGTCCATCAAGCGCTGAAGACTTGTGGCCTCTATGAGTTTCGTAAATGGCCGATTTCTGCTCTGTCATATGGACAAAAGAAACGGGTGACCATCGCTTCTATACTGGTTTTAGGACCAGAAATTTTGGTCTTGGACGAACCAACGGCAGGTCAGGACCAGCGCAATTACACTGAAATCATGGAATTTCTAGATACTTTGCAAGAAAAAGGCCACACCATTGTCATGATTACTCATGATATGCAACTGATGCTGGATTATTCTGATCGTGCAATAGTGGTGACAGATGGTCAAATCATTGCCGACCTGTCTCCTGCAGCATTATTTACCCGTCCAGATATTTTACGACAGGCCAATTTGAAAGAAACATCTATTTTTGCCTTGGCCAATCGCTTAGGAATGGATCCCTTGGACTTAACACAATTTTATATGCAACAGAAAGGAGCAGGTCATGAATCATCGATTAGTCGGCTACCATGAGGGGACGAGTTTTCTTCACCGTCTCTCAGGTGCGAGTAAGTTACTCTTTCTTCTCTTTGTATCTCTTGCGGCCATGTTGAGTTATGATACCAGGCTCCTTCTGGGAATTGGTCTGGGCGCCTTAGCCTTGTTCTCCACTGCCCACATTCGCTTTCGGGATATTTCTTTTGTACTTGGATTTGCTCTTGTTTTTGCTTTTCTAAATGTGCTTATGGTCTATCTCTTTGCTCCTCAGTATGGTGTCGAGATCTACGGGGCAAAAACGGTACTGATGAAGGGCTGGGGATCCTATAGTATCACCTCACAGGAGCTCTTTTATCTTTTTAATCTAGCTCTTAAGTACGTCTGTACCATACCTCTAGCCTTGATTTTTTTGATGACGACCCATCCCAGTCAGTTTGCTTCAAGCCTCAACCAAATTGGTGTATCCTACAAGATTGCCTATTCTGTCAGCTTGACCTTGCGTTACATTCCTGACGTACAGGAAGAATATCAAACGATTAAATTGTCTCAGGAAGCCAGAGGGGTTGAGTTGTCCAAAAAGGCCAAACTGATCCAGCGAATTAAAGGCAATTTGCAAATCATCTCTCCCTTAATTTTTAGCTCACTCGAGCGGATTGACAGCATTTCTACAGCCATGGAATTACGTCGCTTTGGAAAAAATAAAAAGCGTACTTGGTATTCTTACCAAGCCATGAAAGGGAAAGATTATGGGATGATTCTATCAGCCTTAGCTGTACTGGTTTTGAGTATTGTCCTGATTGTTCTTAATCAGGGACGTTTTTACAATCCATGGAGGTTATGACATGTCAGAAACAATTTTAGTCACAGGTGCTTCAGCTGGTTTCGGTCAAGCGATCTGTCGTCGTATAGTTGCAGATGGGCACCGCGTCATTGGAGCAGCCAGACGTATCGAGAAATTACAGAAGTTACAAGAGGAGCTTGGAGAGTCCTTTTACCCTCTTCAAATGGATGTGACAGATCTTTCTCAGGTAGATCATGCACTTGCTAGTTTACCAGCAGATTGGTCTCAGATTGATGTTTTGATCAACAATGCTGGACTTGCATTAGGTCTTGCTCCAGCCCAGGAAGCAGAGGTGGCAGACTGGTTGACCATGATTCAGACCAATATCGTTGGCTTAGCCTATTTGACACGACAAATCTTACCTCAGATGGTGGAGCGAAATGATGGCTATATCATCAATATGGGCTCTACAGCAGGGACAGTTCCCTATCCAGGTGCCAATATCTACGGGGCATCCAAGGCTTTTGTCAAACAATTCTCCCTCAATCTTCGGGCAGATCTAGCGGGGAAGAAGATTCGTGTCAGCAACATTGAACCCGGTCTTTGTGAAGGGACAGAATTCTCTTTCGTCCGCTTTAAAGGAGATGAAAAACGGGTGGAATCCCTCTATCAGGATGCACATGCCATTCAGCCTGAAGACATTGCAAATACAGTTTCTTGGTTGCTCCAACAACCCAAGCACGTCAATGTGAATCGCATCGAGATCATGCCGGTTTCTCAAACATTTGGCCCTCAGCCCGTTTATCGCGATTAATGCTCATTTCAACCGATACCCGCTGTGTTGGTTGATTTTTTATGTTTGTCTAAATTTTTGGTATAATAGATGGCAAAGTAAGGAGAATGAGATGTCAAGCGCTTTAGTCATTGGTTCCACTGTTTGTGATGTCATGGTCTATTTAGATCGTCTACCTAGTCGAGAAGGCGATGCCCATATTGATCATCAGCAATGGTCTGTCGGAGGGTGTGCCTTTAATGTTGTCAATATCTTGCATTTTTTGTCCCAAGACTATGAATTTATCTCACCAGTTGGTTCGGGTATTTACGGAGATTTTGTAAAGAGTCACTTAAAAGAATTGGGCATTACTTCCTCGATCTCATTAGCTGGTCCAAATGGTTGTTGCTACTGCTTTGTAGAGTCAGATGGCGAACGGACCTTCTTATCGGATCACGGTGTGGAGTATAGCTTCCAGGCAGAATGGCTCAAAGAGATCGCAACCGAACGGTTTGATTATATATACTTGTGTGGCCTAGAAGTGGAAGAACCAACTGGTCTTGCCTTGGTAGAGTCGGTTTCTCAGTGTCATGGACAGGTCATTTTTGCCCCTGGGCCAAGAGGACTCCTGATTCCGACAGAGCGACTGGAAGCGATCTATGATCTTCATCCGATCCTGCACGTCAATGAAGCAGAAGCCCTTGCCTTTTCTGGCTGTGATGATACTCGGAAGGCTGCTGAGAAATTGCACCAACGAACGGGTCACTTGGTCATTGTGACCTTAGGTGAAAAAGGAGCGATGGCCTATGATGGCACCTGGTACCAAGCTGCGGGTCAGCCTGCACAAGTCGTGGATACAGTCGGTG
Source organism: Streptococcus sp. (assembly GCA_046994005.1). Lineage (GTDB taxonomy): Bacteria > Bacillota > Bacilli > Lactobacillales > Streptococcaceae > Streptococcus. The sequence continues at coordinate 148 of JBKXCY010000145.1, read as the reverse complement.
CTGGCGATAGCCATGTAGGAGCCTTTCTAGCAGCGCGCTTAAGAGGGTTAGAAATCGAAGAAGCCCTCAGCTTTGCCAATAAAGTCTCCAGCCAAATTGTCGCAACCAAGGGTGTTCACCTCACTCAGGAACAGTACCAAGCACTAAG
>JBKXCY010000144.1:0-4387 GCA_046994005.1 Streptococcus sp. | reverse complement strand
ATTCAAAGGCAACGGGATAAAATGTTGCTTGATCTTTTCGATCCATATAGCCGTTTAACTTTTCTAATACGCCTCGCGCTGCTAATAAAGAAAGATCTTGCTCAGAGACCATAAACACATCTGGCGTCTTTCCTGAGACAATCTTTTCAGAGAGCCAGTCTGAATAATCTGACTGCGGAATCCCGTTTTCATACTCTACACGAACGTGGGGATGGGATTTTTCAAATTTTTGAATCGCACGATCCAAGGCATGGGAACGTTGACTGGTCGGCACATCCCAGCTAGAACCTGCATAAACGCCGATATGGAGTACGGTCGGTTGCTGTTTCCACCAATAAAAACCCGCGCTCGCACAGAGCACAACAAGGAGACCAATCCCCCAACAAAGATGCTTTCGCTTCAATTTCATTCTGTATTTCCTTTAGAAAAATCACGTCTCGTCACTCCAGTTTGGACTGACCAGATCGCTAATTGCGTTCGATCTCTTAGGTTTAATTTCGCCAAAATCGTTGATAAGTAATTGCGCACGGTTCCTTCTGACAAGAAGAGTTTGGCCGCAATTTCTTTATTGGACTCCCCATAGCCAACTTCTTGGATAATGCGCCATTCTGTTGTGCTCAAATCCTTGACATTGTCCTCATCCACAGCAATAGAGAAGTTGGATTTAGCCATTTGTGAGAAAATTTGAAAGACTTTACTAGCGATATTCGGGTTGATCATGGCTCCGCCCTGATACACCACCTTAATCGCTTCATAGAGTTCCTCTGTCGAGGCTCCCTTTAAAAGATAACCTGAAGCACCGTACTTGAGCGCACTGTAGATAAATTCATCATCGTCAAAGGTCGTTAAAATAATAATTTTGATATCCGGATAGTGTTCTTTTACTTCTTTTGTCGCCAAAACCCCATCCATCCCTGGCATCCGGATATCCATCAAGATTAGGTCAGGATGGGTTTGGGGAATGCTAGACAGGACGTGATTGCCATCTTCCACTGTGGCCACCACTTCGATATCGGGGTGGGCTGACAAAATAATTTTCAGAGATTCTCGAATCAAGGCCTGGTCATCTGCCACCATTACTTTTATTACCATCTCTTATCTCCCTTCTTTATATTTCGGTAAACTGACGCGCGTGAAAAATCCATCGCGGCTTTCAAATTGAAGCTGTCCTCCTAGGATGGAAATACGCTCCATCATCTGCTTGAGCCCATAGCCATAGGTCAAGGTTTCAAATCCAACCCCATTGTCCTGCAACTCGATCAGATAATCTTCTTCATTCTCAAAAAAATGGAGGCTCATCTGACTGGCATGACCGTGGCGAACCGCATTGGTCATAGACTCTTGGATCACACGAAAGATCGTATCTTCAATCATGACGTCCATATCGACATCGACCCATTCATAGTGTAAATCAACCTGCAAGTTAGAAAGCGTCTGGTACTCGCGGATCATCTTTTCTAAAGCATCTTTGAGGGTTCGTCCCTCAAGGGCACCTGGACGGAGGCGGTTGAGAGAGCCTCTCACATCTTGAATCCCTTCCCGGACAACTTCTGATACGCTTTTTACCTGCTCTTTTGCCCGATTGGGATCGATATCAATCAAGACTCCGACAGCATCTAAGCCTGCCGAGATCCCTGTTAGCGCATGCCCCAAGGTATCGTGAATCTCCCGAGCAATCCGCTTGCGCTCCCGATCTTCTGCAATCTTCTCAGACAAGGCCATATAGTTGTTCAATTCCGTATTGACCTTCGAAACCATGGCCAGCTCTTCTTCCACTTCGTGGTTTTCCGCAAGAACATTCATAATATAGAACAAAAGCGAAATAATGAAGAGCACCATATTCAAGGCATAGAGGGAATTCTTCAAGAAAAAGGCCAGAATCCGAATGGAGGCAGGATAAAAATGAATATAGACATCCAGAGAAGGTATCGGAAAGAAAAGCGAAAAGACGTCTGAATTGGTCACAAGAAGCATCAAGAAACTCACTAGGATAAACGCAAACCAATACTTGCGGTCTCGCTTGGTATTCAACTCTTTGGAACCATAGAAGATATCCGCAAAAACCAAGAGAATCAGCCCGTTATAAGCTACATTTTGGACCCACATCAAGAGCAACATCAGGAGGATCTCCAGAATGTTCCACTTATCAAAAATGGACCATCGACTCGTTTGAGACCGGTAACGACTCATGGAGATCAAGGCAATTCCAGCAAATAAGAGCGCAGACAACCAAAAAGTTGTAGAGGGCGCAAAAGGAATACGCTCTAAGCGTTCTACTAATAGAGAAGCTTGCCGTTGGGCAATGATATAGTTGGTTGCTTGAAGATAGATGATACTGTTGAGCATAACAGCGATAAAATTTACGACCATCAGGATGGCCAAACTGTATCTCACACCTCTAAATTTTCTCATTACTGCCACCCATTCACATCAAAGTGATCGATGTTTTCCTTTGTCATCATTTGAACCGGAATGGTTATCTCTTTTTGGTAGCTCTTCCCAGCCGTCATATCTTGGATGACCTCCATCACACGGTCTCCCATCTTCAACGGAGACTGGGCAACGGTTCCCACGACATCATCTGTCGAGTGTAGCAAGGCTTTCATATCTGGTGAGCCATCAATCCCATAGATTGCAATGGGATGGGTGATCCCTTGCTCCTTGATCGCTGCTAAAGCTCCTATAGCTGAACGGTCATTCAAGGAGACTAGAGTATCGACATTCCCCCCTGACTGCAAGAACTTACGGACAGCTGGCATAGCGATCTCCGTCTGACCCTTGGTTTCTAGTTCCGAGATAATCTCATATGACCCATGTCCTTTGATGGTATCCTTAAATCCCTGAATCCGCGTATCTGCTGAAACAGTCCCCTTATGCTCCAAGAGAAGGATCCGAGCATTTGAAGAGCGTTTCATCAACTCTTTCGCAATCAAGACTCCTGCTTGGTAGTTATCAGAGACAATGCTGGCATCCGGCTTAAAATGCTTGAGCTGGGTATCAACTGCAATGATCTTAATTCCTTGTTTTCTAGCTTTTTTAAGAGCTCTTAAAATGGGCTGACTATCCCCTTTCACCGGATTAATCACAATCACATTTACTTTTTGGGCGCAAAAATCATCGATCTGCTGGCTCTGCCTTTTTTCATCCAATTCCGGATCTCGGACAGATACAAGAGCCCCTCTCTCATCGGCAATTCGACTAATTTCCGAATGAATACTTTTATAGAACTCATTGTTCATGGTCATATAGGTGACACCGATCTTGGTCTGATCCTTGATGCTACTGGTTTGACAAACAGCATAGATCCACAAGAGGAGGCAGGCCACTGGAATCACCAGTAGAACCCGTTTTATCAGCCATTTTAACAGTTCTTTTCTTTCTTCTTTCCTCTTCAAACTCCGGTCCTTTTCTGAAAATTTTGAATATATATTACTTTATTTTACTACTTTTTCAAGAAAAGTGCTGGCTTTTATTGTACAGATGCATATTTTTGATTTATTTTTAAAAGAGTCGTTCCCGAATGAAATCCCTAGCAAGTATCAAAAAAGCTGGTCTATAAACGAACCAGCTTTCTTTTTTGATCCTAAAAGGGAAGATTTTCCTCTTCTAAGATGATATCGGCTAAATCTCCCGTTCCACCATTTTCACGCATCGCTCGCTGAGCGCGGCTCTCTAGCAACTGAAAACTTTGGCAGAGGACCTCTGTCACATACTGCATGACCCCATTTTTCTCGTAGCGGCGTGTCCGAATCTCTCCATCCAAAGAGATCAGGCTCCCTTTACTGGCATAACTAGCCATTGTTTCAGCCAATTTCCCCCAGACAACGACATTGACAAAATCAGTCTCTCGCTCCCCGTTTTGATCCTTGTAGCGACGATTGACCGCAACGGTCACTCGGGCAACGGATTTGTCTGTGCTAGTTTTATGCAATTCTGGGGCCGCTACTAGGCGACCGATTAAAATAACTTTATTATACATCATTTACCTCCTATCTATTTATTCGAAAAAATTTTAAAAAATGGAGGTGACAAACCAAAATCAAAAAAATCTAGGATCCAAAACATCCTAGATTCTTCTCTTTATTCGTGCCAGTGACGAGCAGGATCAAAAGGTGTCCCTGCTACTTCTGCATCATCCAATTCAATAATGCCTCGTTTTTGAGGAGCATTTGGCAAGTGCAATTCGCGAGGACTGCACATCATGCCATAACTTTTTTCTCCACGAAGGGCCCCTGGGAAAATCAAGCTGCCATCCGGCATCATGGCACCTGGAAGAGCGACAATGGTCTTTAGACCCACTCGCGCATTTGGAGCCCCTGCTACGATCTGAACTGTCTTGTCTGGTCCAACTGCTACCTGGCAGATATTCAAGTGGTCACTATCTGGA
>JBKXCY010000143.1:0-4410 GCA_046994005.1 Streptococcus sp. | reverse complement strand
ATTCACACCAGCTAAAAACGGGCCTGCCAAAACAGCAGTCTATATCGCACCTGCAGCTCTTCCTCAAAAAGAAGCAAGTCTTCCAAATACAGGAAGCAAAAACTCAATTGCTTTGACGACTCTAGGTCTTGGTCTTCTTAGCATGGGTGCTGCCTTTGGACTCTCTCGTAAAACAAAGAAAGACTAACATGAAAAAGCCTAATCAAATGATTAGGCCTTTTTAGCTCGGTACGAATGATTCCTGTTTGCCATTTCCATTTGAAAGTAGAAATCTTCAGCTTCTACCAAAAGATTCTTGTCCTCCGCTATGATATAATGGGGACAGTACAAGGGAGGAAACCAATGTTACAAGAACTAGCCTTTACAGGCCAATGGAGACACTATCAAAAACGCGTTCTCGATAAGAGTGACGCTTTTATGGCGGATGGCCACCTGCATTTGGTAGCAGCTCCTGGATCGGGAAAAACAACCCTGGGAATCGAATTTATCAGACGCTTTGGTCAACCAACCCTAATCTTGGCTCCTACGGTCACCATTCGTCAACAATGGGTGGACCGGATTATCCAAGCATTCTTGAAAGATGAAAGCCAAGCGGAACAATTGATCTCTCAGGACCTCAAACATCCTAAGCTGATTACAGTGGCTACCTATCAGGCCCTACACAGCGCCATGAACCAAGTCGTCGGTCAATCACAAGCTGAAGATACCGATGACCAAGCAGAGATTGAAACATTTGATTTCAAAGGCTTTGATATCTTTACTACTTTCAAAGACATCTCACTCGGAACCCTTTGTTTAGATGAGTGTCACCACTTGCGCAATGAATGGTGGAAGAGCTTGGAAGCCTTTCGTCAAGCCTTCCCTGACTTAAAGATGATCTCCCTCACCGCTACCCCGCCCTATGAAGGAGACCCTGCCCTCTGGGATCGCTATATCCGCATGTGTGGGGAGATTGATGAGGAAATTACGGTTCCCGAATTGGTCAAGGAAGAGACCCTTTGTCCCCACCAAGACTATGTCTACTTTGCCTTTCCAACAAAGGAAGAGCAGGCTCAGTTGGACGCCTTTAGCCAACAAAAGAATGCTTTCTTGCAACAACTGACTTCCGATCCCCTATTTTGCCAATATCTCCAAAACTGCCAGGCCTTATCTGGTCAGATCAACGATGATGAATTGCTCAATGAGCCCCAGTATCTCTCTGCTACCCTGATCTTTCTTCGTAGCAAGGGAATCGTCTTTCCCAAACGTTTCCAAGACCTTTTAGGAGCTAAAAAACTTCCTGCTTTCACCATGGACTGGCTAGAAATTCTCCTGCAAGGCCTGCTTTTTCAGGTTCCCCACTGGTACAATCTACCAGAAGAATACGAAAAGCAACTCCTCCATGAATTAAAAGCAGCTAGTTTAATCGATCGAAAACAAATCAAACTAGTCCGCAACAAAAAACAAGACCTCCTGCTGAACCAATCCCTTGGAAAACTCAATGCGGTTCGAGAGATTTTCAAGGCGGAATACCAGGCTCTTGGAAGCCAACTGCGCCAACTGGTTTTAACAGACTATATTCGCCAAGACTTTGAAGTTCATCTCGGGGATAAGGATGCCCAATTCACTCAGTTGGGAGTACTCTCGTATTTTGAATCCATTCGCAGAGAAAGCATCGAGCTAACGACTCCTCCTGCCATCGCAGTCTTAACAGGTAGTATCGTCATCATCCCGACGGTCGCTAAGCCAAGATTGGAAGAGCTTCTAGGAGCGGATCGACTGACTTACCAAAGTGTCGGCCAATTATCTCCTGATGACTTTCTCAAAGTTCGCTTAGTTGGTTCTCAACATGATTTAGTGACAGCTGTGACCCAGCTCTTTCAAGAAGGTCTCATCCAAGTCGTGATTGGAACCAAGTCTCTTCTGGGAGAAGGCTGGGATGCTCCTTGTGTCAATTCCCTGATCCTAGCTAGCTTTGTCGGTAGCTTTATGCTCAGCAACCAAATGCGAGGTCGTGCCATCCGAGTGTGGCCTGAGGATCCAGACAAGACCAGTAACATCTGGCATCTGGTCTCTATCAGCCTTTCCCTAAAGAAATGGTATGAAAAGTCCGATCTTGAAAAAGAAGAGATCGAAGCCATCACTGATCAGCTGAAAGAATATAGTCCTGATCTGGAGCTCTTAGAAAGACGGATGAAGCAATTTTTAGGTCTCCATTACAAGGAGCCCTTCATCGAATCCGGTATCGAGCGTCTAGCCTTTGACAATATCCGCTATACAAAAAAACAGTTGCAAAAACTCAATGAAGAGACCTTAGAGCGCTCCACTCACCGCCAAGAGCTCCGAGACGGCTGGCAAAAAGCCCTGCCGATTCTGGAGAATATGGAGATTGTAAATGAGGTTCAAGTGGATAAACACTTCCTGCCCCTAGCCCTATTTTTTGACGCCAGGAAGCTAGCTCGTTGGCTAACAGCCGCCACTTTGACCGATGCTTTCGCCAACTTGATTTACTATTCACATAGAGGAGGATGGAATAAAGCGTCTCTAATTCTTCTATTCGTTTTAGCTGTTCTCGCTCTCCTTGCCTGGCTGCGCTACTATCTCTATAAGAGCCCTTATAAACGGTTAGAAGTCTTCGGCCAGGCTATTCACCAAGCCCTGCTCCTTTCAGGTCAGATCCAGACTCAAGCAACCCGCATCCAAGTCGTGCGAGATCGAAAGGATGCCATCAACACGCTGATTTATTTGAAGGGCGGAACCATGCGGGAGAAGGAACTCTTCTCGCAAACCATGATCGAATTTTTCGCACCGATTGAAAATCAGCGCTATATCTTGAAAGCACAGGAAAAGGTATCCGATCAAACAGAATATTTCGCTGTACCAAGCCTCTTTGACAAACGGAAAGAGGATGCCCAAGCCTTTGTGGAGCAAATCCGAAAGAGCCTGGGTAAGTATGACCTCGTCTATACCCGAAGTGCCGAAGGTCGCGCCATTCTCCTTGATGCGCGCATCAAGGCCCTAGCCAACAAACAAGAGCGCACCTTCACCAAGAAACAAGTGATGTCGAATTTGAAATAAGAATTTATTTCACAATAAAAGAAAAGTCTAGTAGATTCATTTCTACTAGACTTTTTCATTACTCAATGACAATCATAGCCTTAATCGTCTTACGTTCATCCATATCTTTATAGGCTTGATCAATCTCATCCAAGCTATAGCTATGAGTAAAGACGCGACCTGGGTTGATGTCGCCATCAAGTACAGCCTTGAGCAAGAACTGCTTGTCATAGGTAGTAACAGAGGCTGCCCCACCTGCCACCGAAATGTTTTGGGCAAAGGTCGAACCAAGGGCACGATTATTGTAATGAGGGACACCGACAAAACCTAAACGCCCACCATTATGAAGCACCCCAAGGGCTTGATCAACAGCTGCTGCGGTACCGACACATTCAAGGGCCGCATCTGCTCCGCCACCAAGGATTTCACGGACCTTGGCAATGCCTTCTTCACCACGCTCCGCTACGACTGCTGTCGCACCAAATTCCAAAGCCATCTGTTGGCGGTCTTCGTGGCGACTCATGAGGACAATTTGTGACGCTCCCCGCATCTTAGCTGCGATCACTGCACATTGACCAACGGCACCGTCCCCGATGACCACTACTTTGTCACCAGGCTTCACGTCTGCTACACGCGCCGCATGGTAGCCCGTCGGCATGACATCTGCCAGCGTCAAGAAAGATTTGAGCATGGCTTCTGTATAATCTGATGGTTGCCCTGGAATTTTGACAAGGGCCCAGTTGGCGTATTCGAAGCGCATGTACTCCGCTTGCACCCCATCAGACCAGTTGGTGCCGATATGACGGTCACACGTCCCATCGTAGCCAGCACGACAGGCATCACACTCCCCACAACCATGGGTGAAAGGTGCGATGACAAAGTCTCCTGGTTTGACCGTTGTAATAGCTTCTCCGATTTCTTCGACAATCCCAATGGCTTCGTGGCCACTATTTTGATGCCCTGCTTCAATATCTGGATTACGGTAGCTCCAGAGATCGGATCCACAGACACATGTGCGGACGATGCGGAGAATAACATCATCCGGCGCTTCGATTTGCGGACGTTCAACTTCTACTAGACCCACTTGCCCAGCTTTTGTATAAACTGTTTTCTTCATAGGAACAACCTACTTTCTATTGCTTCCTTATCTACAGTATACACTTTTTCTTAGGCTTCTGCTCGTACCAACTCGTCATTAATGGTGGTGATGATCATGCCTGTGACTTTGACTGGCTTCCAACTCTTCAATCTTACGCTTATGGGCTCGGTGGGTTGCCAGGTCTTCATCGACTTCAATAGTAACATTTTGAAAGCCACAGTCTTTGAGCAAGTCTCGGATAGACTCTTTACAGACCTCCATGTGGTTGACATGCT
>JBKXCY010000142.1:0-4411 GCA_046994005.1 Streptococcus sp. | reverse complement strand
TTCACCTCTGGTATTTTCGTTCGCCACTAGATCAAAAGAAGCACAAAAAATGCTTGGAAACATTCGTTTTTTGTTCCAAATTTTTGAACAAAAATTGAATTCATGCCTTAATTATGATAGAATATGTGGAAAAGCACTCTGGAGATGGCAATGAAATTAAGAACCAATAGCAAGGGTCTAAAGGGAACCATTCGAGTCCCTGGTGACAAATCCATCAGTCACCGATCCATTATTTTTGGAAGTCTTGCAAAGGGCGAAACCAAGGTCTATGATATCTTGCGAGGCGAAGATGTGCTTTCTACCATCCAGGTGTTTCGAGATTTAGGAGTCTCCATCCAAGATGACGGGGATGTGATTCGGATTCAAGGAGTAGGCTTTCAAGGCCTTCAAGCTCCGTCAGCTCCCCTTGATATGGGCAATTCAGGGACTTCTATTCGTTTGATATCAGGTGTCCTAGCAGGTCAGGATTTTGCAGTGACCATGGTCGGAGACGATAGTCTTTCCAAACGGCCCATGGATCGTGTCGCGATTCCACTGCGTCAGATGGGAGTAGAGATTGCTGGTCAGGGAGAGCGCGATTGCCCGCCTTTGCATGAAAGGAACCCATCAGCTCCAACCGATTCATTACCGTTTACCAGTGGCATCGGCTCAAGTCAAGTCTGCTCTCATTTTTGCCGCTCTACAAGCTGAAGGTGAATCGACGATTATCGAGAAGGAAAAGACGCGTGACCATACGGAGGATATGATTCGCCAATTTGGTGGAGAGATCCAGGTGGATGGAAAAACCATCCGCATCCAAGGTGGACAAGAGTTCCAAGGTCAAGAAGTCATCGTTCCTGGAGATATTTCCAGTGCAGCCTTTTGGTTAGTGGCCGGCCTCATCCTTCCAGATAGTGTGATCAAGATTGAAAATGTTGGCATCAACCAAACGCGGACAGGGATTCTCGAAGTGATTCAAGAAATGGGGGGAGATCTCACCATGGAGGATCGCGATGAAAAAGCGGTCTCTGCGATCCTAACTGTTAAGACTTCGTCCTTAAAAGGGATTCGGATTGATGGGGAGTTGATTCCACGCTTGATTGATGAATTGCCAATTATTGCGTTACTAGCGACACAAGCAAATGGTCAGACCGTGATTGCGGATGCTGAAGAGCTTCGTGTGAAAGAAACGGACCGCATCCAGGTCGTAGCAGATAGCCTCAATGCTATGGGAGCCAATGTCGTGCCAACGGAAGACGGCATGATCATCACTGGACCGACTCCCCTACATGGAGCAGACTTAGAAACTTTTGGAGACCACCGGATTGGGATGATGGCTGCCATTGCTGCCTTATTGGTGAGTGAAGAAAATGTGATGCTGGATCGGGCAGAGGCCATCAACACCAGTTACCCTAGTTTTTTTGAAGATTTGGAGACCTTACTGCATGGCTAAAATTTTACTTGGTTTTATGGGAACAGGTAAAACGACCGTTGGTCGCATTCTTGATCCAAAGTTCCATGATATGGATGAATTAATTGTTGAAGAGATCGGTATGTCGATTAATGACTATTTCGCAGTGGAAGGGGAAGCTGCCTTTCGTCGTCGCGAGGCTGAAATGCTGGAGCGTTTGTTGGAAAACGAGGCGGCCATCATCTCCCCTGGAGGCGGGATTGTGGTCAATCCTCATAACCGTGCGCTCTTGGAAAAAAATCCTCACAACATTTATCTGCGGGTAGATTTTGAAACCTTGTACAGCCGCATTCAAAATGACAAAGCCATGCAACGCCCCCTCTTTTTAAACCACACCAAAGAAGAATTCAAGAAGATTTTTGAAGGACGTTTGCCTTTGTATGAGGATATTGCTACCCATATTGTGGATGTTAAGGACAAAACACCTGACGAAATTGCGGAGATTATTCGATGCTTGTAGGCTATCTAGGTCCCAAGGGATCTTTTACCCATGATGTGGCGATACATAGTTTTCCAACTTCTGAACGCATCGCTTATCGAACGATCACAGATGTTATTAAGGCCTATGAAAATCAAGAAATCGATTTTGCAGTCGTCCCCGTTGAAAACTCTATTGAAGGTAGTGTCCACGAGACGATTGATTACCTCTTTCACCAGGGGACCATCCAGGCCGTTGCAGAAGTGGTCTATCCCATCAAGCAACAGCTCTTGATGGCTAGAAAAGATCGGCCTATTCGAACGGTCTATTCACATCCACAGGCCTTGGCCCAAGGGAAGGCTTTTCTAAGGGCCCATTATCCAGATGTGACCATGGAAATGACGGCTTCAACAGCCTATGCAGCCCGCTATGTAGCAGAACATCCAGAATTGGAGATTGCAGCTATTGCCCCTCTGGCAGCAGCCAGTGAGTACGGTTTAGAAGTCCAGGCCAAAGACATCCAAGAAATCGAGGACAACTACACGCGTTTTTGGATTTTAGGGGCAAAAGAGCCCTTGATTTCAGAAACTTTGAATCTTTCGAGTCAAAAGATTAGCTTGGCCTTGACCTTACCAAGTAACTTGGCAGGAGCCCTCTATAAAGGCTTGTCCACCTTTGCTTGGCGGGGGATTAATTTAACCAAGATTGAAAGTCGCCCTCTAAAAACAGCTTTAGGAGAATACTTTTTCATTATTGACCTCCTAAATGAAGCGCCTGATCTTCTGCAGTTTGCCTATCAAGAATTAGACAGTTTGGGCATTCAGACAAAAATCTTGGGTCAGTATCAGGTCTATACTTTAAAAGATAACGGAATGGAGAAAAGATGAGTAACGAATCCCACTTTCTATCTCACCATGAGCGAAAGCGATTAGAGTACTTATACTCAAATTTTCATTATTTGAATGAACGAGAACAACTAGAATACAATTACCTGCTCAAGAAGAGCCAAGGAGCTTATGAGGAAGCAGAAGCCCTTCAACCTGAGGTAGACGCTACAGAAGAAGTGCAAGGTGAGATTGCTGAACCAATTGGGGATCTCCCTGTTTACCAATCACGTAGCAAAAAGTCTAAGAAGAAAGCAGTTGCTGCGACGAGCGATCTACCTAAGAAACCACGGAAAAAGATCCGCGTCAAGCGGATCCTCAAGTGGATAGCTCTCTTTTTCTTGCTCATTATCGGTGGCATGGTCTTTATGTTTGTGAAAGGCCTCAACAGTAAACCAGCTGGTAAAGATGCCAAGCCTGCTGTCGTCGAGAAATTTAACGGCAAGAAGTCGCGAGATGGGGTCAATATCCTGATCTTGGGGACAGATGGTCGGATCGGTGAGAAATCAGATGAGACTCGGACTGACTCCATCATGGTGGTCAATGTCAATAACAAAGAAGGCAAGATCAAGATGGTCAGCTTCATGCGGGATACATTGGTCCATATCGATGGGGTCAGCCAGCAAAATATTCCAGGGTATGACGGCTACTAGACCAGAAGCTCAATACTGCCTTTACCATTGGGGAGCAAAATAACAACCAAGGGGCTGAATTGGTGCGTCAGATGCTCAAAGATAACTTTGACATTGACATCCAATATTACGCCATGGTCGATTTCAAGACCTTTGCGACAGCGATCGATACCCTCTTCCCAAATGGGGTCGAGATGAATGCGCAGTTTTCAACGGTTGATGGCGAAAAGGTCAGTGAAGTTGAAGTGCCAGATGATTTGAACATGAAAGACGGTGTCGTTCCGCAGCAAACCATCAAGGTTGGAAAGCAACGGATGGATGGCCGGACCCTTCTCAATTACTCGCGTTTCCGTAAGGATGATGAAGGGGACTTTGGTCGGACCCGTCGCCAGCAAGAGGTCATGTCTGCTATCATGCATCAGATCAAGGATCCAACCAAACTCTTTACGGGATCAGAAGCCCTTGGGAAAGTCTTTGCTATGACGTCTACCAATGTACCTTTCTCCTTCCTATTGACCAATGGACTTGGCCTGGTTGGAAGTGCTGGAAAAGGAATTGAACGAGTGACCATCCCAGAAAATGGGGATTGGGTCGATGCCTACGATATGTACGGTGGCCAAGGCTTGCTCGTCGATTTCGATGCTTATAAAAAGAAATTGTACCAAATGGGACTGAGATGATATAATAAGGGGATAGGAGTTTTGGACTCCACCCCTTTTAATTTGTAGAAAGATAGAAAACGATGTTAAAGAAAAATGAGATTGTAGAAGTTGAAATTGTCGATTTGACCCACGAAGGAGCAGGAGTGGCTAAGGTCGATGGCCTGGTCTTTTTTGTGGAGAATGCCCTGCCAGGAGAAATCATCCGCATGCGCGTGCTTAAAGTCAACAAAAAGATCGGCTACGGAAAAGTAGAGGAGTACATAGAAAAATCACCTCATCGTAATGAAGAGCTTGATCTTGCCTATTTACGAAGCGGAATCGCCGACTTGGGGCACCTGGCTTATCCCGAGCAACTGAAATTCAAG